>CALLVY010000084.1 GCA_938015925.1 uncultured Saprospiraceae bacterium | reverse complement strand
TCAATCAGGCTTCTGCTTCTACTTGTTTCGATCTGATTGTCAATACTCCTATTCAGTTGGATGATGTGGTCATTACCAATGCTAGTAATTCCAGTGGGAGTATTTTTGTAGACATTAGTGGCGGTAGCTTACCTTATAATTACTTATGGTCAAATGGTGCGACGGATCCCAATAATACGGGATTGGATACTGGCGATTATACATTGACCGTGACAGATGGGAATAGTTGTACTGGTGTTTTTGGGCCTTTTACAATTGATCCCACCATTATTGAAATCAGTAAAATAGATATCGATTGCAATGGCAATGGCAATGGTAGTATTGATGTCGAAATGTCGGGTGGCACGGCTCCTTTTACTTACTCCTGGGTCGGCCCCAATAGTTTTACTTCTATTGATGAAGACCTGTCGAATCTCGAAGCAGGGAACTATGCTTTAACGGTGACGGATGCACAAGCCATTATTTATACCATAGAAACTTTGATTCTCGAACCAGAAGTATTGGAGGCAAGTATCAACGCTGAAGTGATCGCTTGTTTCGGAGGCGTAACTACTGTCAATTATTTTATCAGTGGAGGAAGCGGACCTTATCAATTAGATTGGAATGGATTGGATCCCAACATGGCTCCAGCCGGAAATTATCAATTGCTGGTAACGGATGCTAACAACTGTACAGCAGAGGAATTATTTATAGTAGAGGAAAATTCCTTATTAGAACTTAGCCTTACTGTAAAAGATGAAGATTGTAATCAATCCAATGGATGTGTCTTTCTAGAAATTGAGGGAGGGGAAATACCCTACCTAATCGAGTGGAGTAATGGACAGAATAGTGGTATTTCCATTTGTGGTTTAGGAGAAGGGACTTACTCGGTGACGGTAACTGATGGCAATAATTGTACTGCTGAAAAAACGGCAACGGTCAATGTAATAGACGGCCCCATACTCACTTTTGATTATTCCCCAATCGTTTGTAATACGGAAGGTTTTATCGATGTGACGATTGAAGGTCCATTGGCTCCTTATGATTTTGAATGGTCGGATGGTGCTACAGAAGAAGATCGTACGGGCTTGTCTTTTGGAGAATATACCATCACCGTTTTTGATAGCACTACTTGTTTGGTGGAGCAAACTTTTATTCTCGAATCTGCTGTTGAATTTACATTGGAAAGTACACC
Organism: uncultured Saprospiraceae bacterium; assembly: GCA_938015925.1. Lineage (GTDB taxonomy): Bacteria > Bacteroidota > Bacteroidia > Chitinophagales > Saprospiraceae > CALLVY01. The sequence continues at coordinate 2,762 of CALLVY010000084.1, read as the reverse complement.
TGCTCAATGTGATAGTATGGGAGGTTCGGCAACGGCAAGCCAAACGGGGGTAGCTGCCAATCTTATGTTTGAATGGAGCACGGGCGACACAGGACCAATGATTTCCAACCTTGCCCCAGGAGGTTATTCTCTAACGGTATCCGATGATAATGGCTGCCGCCGACACGACAATATAATAGTGCCTTTGGATTCTGCCTGTTTCGTCACGATCGCAGGAACGGTTTACCTGGAAGAAAACAACCAGGATTGTATTCCGGATAATGCCGCACAAGGAGTCGCCAATATGTTGGTGTGGTTAGATGCCAACCATAGTACTTTTACGGATGCTCAAGGTAATTATAGTTTTAATGTAAGCCCAGGAATTTATCAGGTGTCCCTACTGCCCAATAATCCGAGCTACAATCTACTTTGTTCTGGTCCTATTACGGTAGATGTTTCTGGTGTGAATGAGGTTTCTGATGGGAATGATTTTTTCGTAGAATTTCCTCCAAATAATGATTTAAAAATCTATGTCAATAAAGGAAATGCCAGACCAGGTTTTGAGCAAGCGATTAGAATTTGTTTATTTAATTATGGCGCCGAACCAGCAAGTGGAAGTGTTATTTTTAGACACGATTCTATTCAACAATTTGTGAGCGCTGATCCGATGCAAGATAATTATGATCCGGCTACGAATACCATTTCCTGGGATTTTAATAACCTGCCGCCAGGAGGAAGTCTGATTGTTTTTAAGGTGACTATGTCTCTTGATCAGACGGTTCCTTTAGGTACCGTATTGTCGATGTATTTCGAAGCCACTCCAATTATCGATGACCTTAGCCCATGGAATAATGTCAAATATTGCGAACAAATAGTCACGGGATCTTACGATCCTAATGACAAGCAAGTAGACCCTCCTGGAGTTGGAGAGACGGGCGATGTCTACGATCTAAATGCAGAGCTCGGCTATTTGATCCGCTTTCAGAATACGGGGACGGATACTGCTTTTACGGTAGTAATAAAAGATACCCTGAGTACCAACCTTGATCTCGAAACGGTGTTGCCAGGTGCTTCTTCTCATCCTTACGAAGTGACTTTTGAAGAGGAGCGCGTTTTGGTGTTTACTTTTAATGACATCTACCTGCCGGATAGTTTAGTCAATGAACCAGAAAGCCACGGATGGGTATTTTTTGATGCCAAAGTAAAAGAAGGTTTGACTTATGGAGATGAGATTTTAAATAGCGCCGCTATTTATTTCGATTACAATCAACCCATAATTACGAATGTCGTACAGACCACTCTGGAGTTAGAGCCGATAGTCGTAGGCACCAAGAATTTAGAAGAGGAAAAACTAGATTTATACCTACAACCCAATCCAACGAATGCTTTCTTTAGCCTGACTTATGAGTTGAAAGAAAGCCAGGAAGTTTCTATTGAAGCGTTTAATGCGCAAGGCAAATCACAAGGCATTTTACAAATGCCACTGGTTCAAAATGCAGGTGTTTATCAACCCGTGTTTTCTACGGAAAGATGGCCGGTTGGTGTTTACTTTTTGAAAGTAAAAACAGAAGGTCAATTGGCAGGAGCCGTTAGATTGGTAAAGGTGAAGTAAGGCATAAAAAAATAAAGCCGAAAGCCTGAGATCAAACTCGATGTTTGGTCTCAGGCTTTTTTCTAAAGGGCATCACAAATTTTCTTTTCTATCTCGAAAGATTCCATCCCGGATGGAATGCGATAGCATTCACTGAGACACCGTTTTTTTTAACCATCTGCGGATGCTCGGTAAATGCTATTGCATTTAAACCGAATCGGATTGCTGGCCTCTGGCCACTACCAAGTACTATTAATGCTACAGATGGTATCCCCGTTTTGGAACCTGCCTACCGTCGAGAGGCCTCACACTTAAAGGTTGAATAGTTACTTTGCTTGTAAGAAACATTGAATCATCGATCCACAAAAAAAATCGAATAGTCCCCTTTCTACCTAGACAAATCCGTATACAAAATATCCAAAAAAGTATCCGGCTTCATCCAACCCTGCCCCCAACGCTCATCGTATTCGCTGGTCAACTTAGCGGCCTTGATTTCCTCAATACTCATATCCGCCTTCAATGCCTGTTTCATTCTATTACTCAACGTTTCCAACATATCCCGATAAGCAATCAACTCGGTTCGGTTAGACAAACTTCCATGTCCCGGAATAATCACCGTTTCATCATTGGCCAAAAACAAAGCTTTATTGACGGCACGAATTAATCCATCTATCGTCCCGCCACTCGAAACATCGATAAAGGGATAAGTCGCCTGAAAATAAGTATCGCCCATATGAATGACATTTGACTTGGGAAAATAGACAAGTGCATCCCCATCGGTATGCGCATGGTGTACATGCAAGAGTAAAATATCTTCCCCATTCAAATGCAAAGTCAAGTCTTCCGAAAAGGTAATCGCTGGCCAGGCGGCTTCTGGCGACGCCGGCACATTACTACCAAATGCGCGCATCAATTGATCCGTGCTTTTCCGCTTCCTTACATTCTCATGCGCAATGATCAAAGCACCTTCTTTTTTGAAATATTCATTTCCTCCTGTATGATCGCCATGCCAATGAGTGTTGACAAGATACTTGGGAGCCGTACCACCGAGTTCGATCAATGCCGCCTTGATCTTGTCGCCCAGCGGAGCAAATTGATCGTCAATCATAAACAAACCATCTGCTCCCATACAAACCCCAATATTCCCACCAGAGCCAGTGAGCATATACATATGATCATTGATTTTTTGGGG
>CALLVY010000083.1 GCA_938015925.1 uncultured Saprospiraceae bacterium | reverse complement strand
GATTTTGCAGTCTCGCTTCCTTCAGTCCTGCAATTACTCACAGCAACCTTGCGACTTGCTAACAAGCTTCACCAAATGCCTGTGAGAGCTTGCCCCGAAGTGACTGAGGGGAACTTTCATCCTCTGGAATAAATTTACTATCTTTCGATAGTAGTGCTCATGCTGGGCACACACAATGTGTAGCTATCAAGCTTCCTTAATCAATCAGCCTGGAGCTACACTAGTCGGTACTCGGCTATTAAAGATAAAAGGAACTGCTCAGATCAGAATGAGCTAAAATCAAAAATAATCAGTTGGGAAAAGTAAAAGACAAGCCGATTTCGTTTAAAATTGAGCGAAGATAATTTGTTTTCAATTCTATCACTGCTTGGAAATATGGGGGGGAGGTATAATCCGCGAACTACTTATTTTTTTAAATAAACTTATAGTTAAGCGACAGTATAAAACTGCCGCTCAACTATAAATTTATTATGGTGTTTTAGTTTCATAAACTCAAGACCTTCATAAAGTCCTATATTTTTACAAATTGTTTAGCAATGCGACTATAAGAAGTTTGTATGATACATTGATAGGTTCCTGCTGGGAGCCTAGAGACATCTACTTTGAACTGTCCGGTTTTTGCTGTACTAAAATCATTTTTCTGCACCGCAATTCCTTTGCCACTTCCATCCACGATTAGCAATTCCACTTTACTGTCCTTTACCAGCTCATAATCAATGGTAACGAAGTCTTCTGATCCAGGGTTTGGATAAACACTTACCTGGTCAAATTCAGAGGTACTGCCGTCAAGGTTTATGGAATACTCCCGATCTTGTCTAGCAAAAGCTTCTTTCTCTTGCTCAGCGAAATTGCCACCACAATTTGCATTTGCCCAGACTAGAACATCGCCTGAAAATAACTTAGAATTATAATTGTCATTGCAATTTTCTAATTTCAGTGTCCAAGCATGTACACCTATTAGAGCGGATTTTCCTTTGATACATCCATCCCAAAACAAACTTCCAGGTTCGATTTCAAAACAATTGTCCTCTCCTCCAACAATCTGTTCATGCACTAAAGCTCCGGCTCTACTAAAAATTCTAAAAGTAGCTTTGGTTGCATTATAGGGTCTACTATATTCATTGGGACCATAATAGATCGTAAAATTACTAACCGTTGGACCATTGTTCCCAGATGGATCAAAAACATTTGGAACATAAATGTATTCAAAACCACCAACATTAGTTCCAACTGGATCACCTGCTTTTCGGTAATTTAGACATTCGTCATAACCTTCACAAGGGGCAATATAGGCATAGTAAAAACCAGGATTACTCGATGCTGCATTTGGAGGTTCTACGATAAATGATCCGTTATTAGAAGGAGTGATCAGGATTTCGTTTCCAGCTCGAAAAGTAACTTGTTCGTCAGATTTAATAATAATATCACCATCGTTAGCATCGGCATCAATATAATCATGCACTCCTGTAAATACAGGTAGTCGATTGTGCTCAGGATCGGTTTCTCCAGGGAAGATCGCCCTTTCTGTACTGTTGTAAACTTTGAAATCTTCGCAGACGGTGATAGATAGATTTGAGACTAGAAATCCAACACCGGAGCCAGGAGCTCCTCCTTGTGCATTATCATTTAAGGATATCCATAAATGAGAGTAATCTCTATCTGGGATAAAGCATAGGTCAAAGTTATCTGGTGTGAGCTGTTTATAATTGGTTCTTCGGAAAAGATCCATTGACGAAGTTGGAGTTACGGTTTGCCAACTTCGTGGGCCAGGAGGGAGAGGAGGTGCTATAGGAGTCAATCCATTCGTTAGCTTAACAAAAACCTCATCTATTTTTCCATCACCTACATTCTCAATGGTCATAGTTGTCATGGTCAAGGAATAAACATGTCCTTCAATGAAATCATAGGTGTATAGTACACCTTCTGAACCTGGTTCCCCACCAGCTATGTTAGACCCAGCACCAACTACAATGGCATTTCCAGTTGTAACATTAGGTGTGCCATGAGATGGCGCCCATTCTGGACTGCAGCAGTTGCCTCCTACAAAAGGGTCGGAGATATTGAAAGGGCAACAATAATTACTCAAATTAAGGTTTGTTAGTTGCTGAGAATATATTGTACCGATTAAAAAAACTTGGGTCAAGTATATAATTATTAATTTTTTCATGTTATCAATTTTTAAGCAAGAAGAAATAGAGTTCCTCTTACTGTTTAGCTTTAAAGTTTTATACTATTTTTGCAAGTTTTTAACTTCCACTTTCAAGGTTTCGTTCTCTTTTTTTAGATCAATGACGTGTAGCCATAATTCTTCTATTTGTCTTAGCAAAGTGGCATCCATTTCAGCTACATTTATACCGTCTTGCTCGACTTCTTGTGCAGAAGGTACATTCGGTAAATGTTTGTTTTCTTTGATGAATTTTTCTACTTCGGTCAAACTATTTCGCTTATAATTTTCTGCAAATACATAATCGCACCAAGAACTCGCTGAAGCACAGACTTTTAATTGTTGTGTTTGAATACCTTGTCCTACTGCTAATAAAAATCCATCTGAAGCGTCAGCTGTCCCATCTCCTATAGTGACTTTTCCGTTTTTCTTTACAGAAAGATTTGTAATCCACGAAGATTCGATGTTGTGTTTAATGCTAAATTCTCCGCTAGCTCCTCTAGTTGTAATGTTGATATCTCCTCGTGATCCTTCTGCTTTATGGTCCGTTCCGTACATGTGAATATAACTACCAGGGCTGCTTTCTGGTGAAGATGCAGAAATAGTAAAGTCTTCGTTCCATTGACTCAATCCTCTTAAATGGCCTTTAAGAAAGGTATTCCCAGTAACTTGTAATTTGACGTTACTGTATGCAAAATTTTCCAAGTCGCCAATGTGAACGGAGCCTTTTCTTTTAATAGGCCAATTGTCATATCGGCAAGATCCATCCCATTGTTTACAGGTTTCAGTACCTTCTTGAGCGCTTGATGTAAAACTCATCAAACATGCGATTACTAATACAAAGACAAATTTTAAATTGTTCATAACTTTAAGTTTTAAAAAATAGCACCTACTCTATTTTGGCTTTTCGGTATCCGCCTTTATGTTTTAATTTTCTATAACTATTGTAAACTATTCTAATAGTTGAAATGCAAAAAGTGATCTAAATACAGTGTGATTCAAAAAGAATATTTCCGCTGCAGCGCCAAGGACAAGAACCTTGAATAAAATATTCAAATACACTTCAAGCTTAAATCACCAAGAATAAAAAAAGCTTTAGTGATTTTGTATTGGAAAATTAATTCCCTATTATTTTATTTACACTATCACGTTATCCCTAAACTCAAAAAGGTAACCGACTAAGATTGATTATTATTTAAATATTAGTTATGATCCAAAAAAAAATATGAGATTCTGATTAAGAATTAGGTTGATTTCTTAACTTGATTGTTCCAGTAAATAGACTGGTCCAATCAATAAAACCCGAAGAGAATAATTCTCCGGTGGCTTCTATGAGAAAAAAGAGTTTAGTCGAAGTAATAATAGCTTGCAAAACCTTCCCTAAAGGCCAGTTCGCAAGCCAGCTACGCCGTATGAGGGGAGCATTAGCAGCAAGGAAAAAAGTAAAATTTTTACTGGAATAATTATATTGCCCATTCGTATAAATGGCCTGGTCTGATAAGGGTAACTTCTGAATTGAATATTTATCTTGGCCATTTAATTGAGTTTGAAAAATTTGGTGCAACCCAATCGAAAGTTTGATGTCTTTGGTGCTATAGTGTGCTAACGTATCAAACATCGAAAATATGAATAAATTAATTACTTTAATTGCCTTGATTTTTTTGACCAGTTGTTCTTCCTTGTATCGATCTTTGAAATTAAGCCCATCCCTTTTATTGAAGGAAGTAGCGTTTGAAGAAAATGCAATCAACTCAGAATATAAATTTCACTACCCCGATACAATAAATAATGATTATCTCAAACGCTTAAGGATGGATTATCACTTGCCTGCTATTACTTCCATTGATGAAGATGATTTTGCTAAAATTAAAACAATTCTTAATTGGACAAATAGTCAATGGTCGCATAGTGGAAGTAATTCACCGTCAAAGTATGACCCCATTACAATTTTGGAAGAGGCGAAAGAGGGAAATAAATTTAGATGTGTTGAATATGGAATTGTATTGGCAGGAGCTTTAAATAGTATTGGAATTCCATCCCGAGTATTGTCCTTAAAGACTTCAGATGTTGAGAAAGTAAGATATGGGGCAGGGCATGTTGTTGCAGAATCTTACTCAAGGAAATTCGAAAAATGGATTTTTATGGATGGGCAATATAATGTGCTTCCTGTATTAGATGAAATCCCCCTAAATGGTGTTGAATTTCAAAAAGCAATTTTAGAAAATAGGGAAGCACTACGGATCGTAAATAGTAAAGGAGACGTATCCATCGAAGAAAAAAATCAGTATATTGATTGGATCAGCAAATACTTATATTATTTCGATACTAAATTTGATAACAGAAATTTGCCTTATACGGAAAGGGTGAAAATAGAGGGTAAAGCAAAATTGATGTTGGTTCCAGAAAAGGCAGAAAACCCTACTGTTTTTCAAAAGAAAGGAAAAATTGATTATTGTTTATATACGAATAACGTTAATGACTTTTATCAAAAACCAAAATGATCCATCAATAAGATGCCTGCCGCTATCAGGCGATGATACCCAATGCTCCCAAAAAGTCGCACAGTGCATATGCGAAGGGGCCTAGCCCCTAATCTCAAAAATGAAGAGATAACAGCTCTCAAATAATTCCTCCTGCATCATAGGTTTGCTCAATCTTGAAAACATTCTTATTTTGCTTTTATGGAACAGTTTGAGATGAAAAACCTTTGGTTTGTATGTTGCTTCACTTTTATCCAACTCAATGCTCAAATTGATTTGGAAGACCTTTCAACTAACTTTCCCTTATTGTACAAGTAAAAAATTCTTTGATGTCAATCAAGAAAGGAAGTAGACCTGTGAGAAAAACGGGATCTAACAATCGGCCAATTCCCTAAAGTTAAGCTAAAAAAAAGCGACGCAGAATTTGAAGTAATTTTAGCTAAATTTGAAGGAACAATTCAAACCAAAGAACCTATGCAAAATAAGTTTCCATCCATTATATTTTTATTCCTCTTATTAAGCACTCTTCTGTATGCTTGCCAAGACCAAGCTCAAAATTCTAATAAAAAGGAAAACCTTAAAAAAGTTGAACCAAATACAATCAACAATATTCCAGGTGACCATAGAAGTTCCTTAAGGCCAAACGAAAAAATCGAACAGGGGAAAATCTATATTGACACCGTAAGCTATTTAAAGTTTAATACGGATTATGATGACTGGCTGTTTATTGTAGTGAAAAATAGAGACACGATTGCATTGGTGTACAACAAGGAACAAGCAGTGAAATTTGCCAAAGGAGAACGTATCGCAATAAATTGGAAACTCGATAGTCTTAGATATGCAGGAGATTCTGAGGCGCTGGATATTACCGAATTTCTTATTTCATCCGAGAAAACAAATGCCTCTGGTCTTTCAGTGGTACAAGGTCGAGAAAAATATTTCACCCTTGCGAACAAGGGGCTAATCGTAAGAAAAGAACCAGGTACCCAGGCAGATCGAATAGGAAAAATTCCATATGGAAGCATTGTAGAATTATTAGAGGAAACGGAAATAGAACTTGAAATCCTTGATGATGGAAATACTATTGCTGGTTTTTGGGCAAAAATAAAATTTTATAATGCTCCTTATAAAATATCAGAATCTGATGAATATAAATCCGAAGAAGAAGGTTATGTCTTTAGTGGATTCATAGAAAAACTAAATAAAGCTAGTATGGAGACAAAAGAAATAGATAGCCTAAAATTTCATGCTCTTTATAAATCGACTGCAAGTTCTAGCTTAAAAAAAATTACTGCTCAAAAAGAGATGGAGCATTTATTGTCTTCAACAATTAAGTGGAAAAAAAGTGACCATGTGGAGGGGCCGATAATTGATAAAGTAATATTAAATGAGGGGCAAGCACTTCAATTTGTACCAGATGATTTGTATCTCCTGGCTTATTACCCTACGGAAGAAATTCTCTTAATGGAAGGAGGACATGGCAGCGAGTTTTCACTTTCTATAAAAACAGGGGAATCTCTTGAAACGGTTGGGAACCCTGAATACATAATAGAATCGCCAAATAAAAAAATCAGATTAAATGGGTGGTTTCCGGGGCAAGAATGTAGCAATTATTTTTTCCAGGAAAGATCAGGAGACAAGCACATCTATTTAATAGATTTCGGATGGGGAAGTGAGCAGTATGGAAAAGATGTTTGTTACCTTAGTGATTTCTGTTGGTTAAATGATGGCGAGTTCCTTTATTCTTATACGGATTATTCCGGTGGAAAAAAGAGGGAAAGATATTGTACCGGCCAAATAAATTACTAATGAATTACAGTCAACAAATGAAGGTATATAGTTTTTTATTTTTATTGCTTTTTAGCTTTCCTCTTCTAGCTCAAAATGGTCCGATGAACCCCTTAAGTGCTAGAAGCAATGGGGTATCAAATGCGTCTGTCGCCTTTACTGATATCAATAGCCTTTTTAATAACCAAGCTGGCTTGGCAGATTTAGAAAATGCGGGGCTCCTTTTATCAGGCCAGCAAACTTTTATAAATCCTAATTCGGATAATTTTGGGGTAGGATTTGCAAAACCAACTTCTTCTGGTACCTTCGGAATCGATATCCACTATTTTGCAAATGATGATCTTGATCAAATCATTCTTGGGTTTGCATATGCTCGAAAATTAACGCCAAAGCTTTCAGCTGGAATTCAATTTGAAATGAGGAGCAGCCAATTTGCGACCAATGGCGGGCCAGTGCTACTTTCTTCAGAACGAAAAGAATTGTTTACCGCTGAAATTGGTTTTCAATATAAATTGCTTGAAAAATTATTAATAGGTGTTCATCTTTCTAATCCAGCAAAATTGGCAATCAAGGAAGATGAATTTTTACCAAGGGTCATTCGGACCGGGGCAACTTATTTTGTTTCCAAAAAAATACTAGTACACGCTGAACTCGAAAAAGATTTCGAACGTCCCTTTGTCTTTAAAAGTGGATTGGAGTGGGAACTCGCAGATGAATTATGGTTGCGAATAGGACTTCATTATAAACCAATCACTTTTAATGTAGGAGCTGGTTATAAATTTAAGAATGGGCTTCGAATAGATCTCGCTTGCTTTTATCAAGATGGCTTAGATTTAGTAGGGAGTGGAATCTTGGCATTGTCAGGTTTGGTTCCGAGTTTTGGGATAGGTTTTGATTTTAAGAAAAAGGAATGATTTAAGCAGGTGGTCAAAAATATCTATATGTTATATCTGAGTTTATTTTTTTATTAATCGAGGCGAATGGTTCCCGATCCTAGCCGTAGCTAGGTGAGGAGGTTCTTCAACGAAGAGTAATAGAAAAAGAAGCCAGAGAGAA
>CALLVY010000082.1 GCA_938015925.1 uncultured Saprospiraceae bacterium | reverse complement strand
ATGGAGAGATTCGCCTGTCGAGCTCGGCGGATTCGCCTTTGCTGGTGATCGCCGATAATGGGCCGGGGATTCCGAAGGAATTGGTGAGTAAAATTTTCTCTCCTTTTTTTAGTACCAAAATGAATGGCCAAGGTTTGGGACTCACCCTTACCCGAGAAATATTGATGAATCACCAAGCTGATTTTTCACTGAAAACGATTGGCGAGTGGACGGAATTTCGAGTGTCTTTTGAGGAAGGGGCGCTTGCTTAGATGAGGGACAACTAAAAATAGCTTACGGTGATTTTTTATCATAAGACAAATCCACCCGATAAGTCACAAAAGGAATCAAACCATTTTGAAGAACATTGATGATTTGGCCACTACGGCTATCAAATCGTCGATTGGATACGTTTTTTCGATTGCCTATATTTTGTAAATCAATCATAAAGGTGTGAGTAACCGAAGGAGTATTGATTTTATAAGAGATTCCCAAATCAAATCGAATATAGGGTTCTAGCTTGATGGTATAATAACTTAAAGGAAAATCTATTCGATCTCTTTCAAGAATAGAGGTCGCCAGATCAATTGGAGTATCCCGATTTCCATCATAAAAAGTAAATTTCCCATTGAGCCCTAAGACATTGTTTTTGTCTTTTCCAACAAACCACTCCTTACCTCCGAGAAGATTGAGAATGTAATTGTTGGCGTTTCGGGTAGAATAAATATCTCCATTTCGGGTGGTGTATTTAGAATCGAAAATAGAAGCAGTTGTCAAGAAATAATAACCTTCTGAAAAGAATTTTTCTAAGGTGAAATCAATGCCATAATTAAAACCTGTTCCTTCACTGACCAAGTAGAATTGATTGCTTTCATCATGAGAAGTGATGTCGAAAATATCAGTGACATTTAGTGCAGAAAAGCCATCATTATTGATCGTAGAAACGGGGATGTTGAATAAATATTGATAGTAAGGTTCCACCTTTAAACGCAAATGCTTGGAGAAATTTCGATCATAGGCCAAGACCGCATGAAAAGCCCTGGGCATTTTTAAACCTAAATTATTCTGGGTACTATTACCGTTTGCATCTATTTGTTTGATCAGGTAAGTAGAGCTATGTTCTGGCTTGCTGTGCAGCCCCAGAGACATCGACAAGCTTTGTTGTTCTTTGAAGTTCCACCGCAGCGCAAGGCGCGGATCAATACCAAAAGTGTTGTTTAAAAAGAACCAAGAAAAATTGATGCCGGAATGCAGTGTCCATTTTTCCGAAAAATGATATTTACTTTGAAAGTAGGATTGAAAATATAAAGCTTGTCCAGCATCACCTAGTAGGGTCGTCAATACGCTGTCAATAGTGTTTAAGTTGATATCGCGGGCTCTAATGGAATCGGTAAGAATCGTATAAAAATCATAAGTATAATGTCGGGGACTAAAGGAAAACCCTGTCCGGATATTATGCTTCGCATTAAACTTGTGGTTAAGACTAATACTGCCTACAAAATCGGCATTAAAAAAAGAGGTTTCATCAATGGTAACCGAAGCCAGTAAAGGTTCTGGTAGATACAAATCCGTGAGATCATAATAGTCATAAACGGAGGCCATCAAGGAAGTAGAAAGATAAGAATTATCAGAAAGTAGATAACGGTGATTGAATCCAATAATACCTAGTTTTTGTAAGAAAAGACGATCTAGTCGATCTTCTCCGGTGACCCATAAAGCAGTATCCTGTTTGGCTGTTTGATATTGTTTGTTGATGCCTCCGATTCCAAAAATCGAGAAGAGTCCTGCTTTTTTGGTGGGTACATTTATTTTAAAAGAAAGGTCTCGATAAGAGGGGAGTGAGCCTTCTAAAGAAGGCAAAAATGGATTGACAAATTGGAGCGTGGAATACCGAAAATTGAAGAGATATGAAGCATTGGAATTTTTAGAAAAATAACCTTCCGTTGCGGCCTCTAAACCCAGATTCCCAATAGCCAGGGTATGTTCCCTTTTGTCTTTATTGCCATTGCGCATTCGCAAATCAAAAACACCACTGAGCGCATTGCCATACTCCGCAGGAAAAGCGCCTGTATAAAAATCAGAATTGCTCATGGTATTGGCACTCAACATACTGATCGATCCACCGCCACTTACATATCCTGCAAAGTGATTGGGGCTCGGGATTTCTACTCCTTCCAACCGCCAAAGTAAGCCACGCGGAGAATTGCCTCGAATAATAATCTCATTAGATAGATCATCGCCACCACTAGAAACTCCGGCATAAGATTGTGCCATCCGTGCCGGATCAGAAATCGCTGCTGCGAATCGCTGGCTTTCTTCTACCGAAAAAGATCGAGCAGAAGTCGTCGCCATATCATTCAATGGTTTGCTTACGTCTCTTTTGATTTTTACGACCACCTCTGCCAATGCCACGGTGGATTCTTTTAACTCCAATGCTAAGAAAACATCTTTGCCCGCGGTCACCAATACTTGATTGATAAAGATGGGTTCGTAGCCAATAAATTGTACGCGTAAATTGTAACGGCCAATGGCGAGTCCTTGCAAAGAAAAATAACCATCAATATCGGTACTCACGCCAACCAAAGGATCAGATTTATCCAGGATAACATTGGCTCCAATGAGTGGAACCTGGGTGTCCGCATCCAAGATTTGTCCTTTGATTGGACGACCTTTGATGGGCACGTATTTTAAGGCAATCTGATTGCCAATCATTTTATAATGGATGCTCTCGGGCGCAAATAATTCGTCTAAAGCCTCTTGGAGTTTGCCTTTAAAGGAAATGGTGATGCTGACGGAAAGGTTGATGGTGGCATAAGAAAAATTGAGATCGTAATCTTTCTTTAAATCATTGAGAATTTTTCCTAAACTTTCGTTAGAATACTTTAGCGAAACGGGAGTGTCTAATAGGTTTTGTCCGAACATCGGATTGCCGAAGAAGGAGAAAAGAATTAGAAATAAAAAAACTCTCATGCTTTAGTTTAGAAAAAAATAGAAGTAAAATTTTTTAGCTGTTGTTTGCAAGATACGGAAAAAGTGGTAGTTGGAATCTTTCTTTTTTGGAAAGAATGGATATTAAATAAAGTCTTTAACGGATAGAAGGGAAATCTCTTTTTACTTCTTGATCTTGCTTGTTCTTATTCGAATTGATTTTATTGATGCTCTATTTTGGAGGAGATTACTTCTTGTTTTACTACATATTGTTATATTTGTTAGACGAGATTAATATTTGAGGATTATTGAAGTGTTAAAACGAGTACGCAATTTGCGTACTCTTTGAATTTAACCTAACTTGCGATGAAAGTAAAGATTTTTAAATGGGCCAATGTGATCTTACATTGTCAGTCAGATGCCATTATGAGAAAAGCTTTTAATGACTTTAAAAACCAATTAGAATATTGTGATTGGAAGATTCCCAGCGATATAACAAGTAGTTTTAGAACAGCAGATATTGTTCCTTGTTTAGGACAAGCTTTCAATAGAGTCGTTTTTAATGTAGGAGGAAATAAATACCGATTAATCTGTGGGTACAAATTTGGAAAAAATAGTGTTGTTTTATATATACGATTTGTGGGGACTCACCCTGAATATGATAAGGTCAAGGTTTGTGAAGTAGATTTGTTTTAAAAATTATAAAAAAGTGAAGTATAAAATTATTAAGTCGATTGATCAATACAATGAATACTGCAATATTCATGAAGCATTAATGCTAAAAGAAGAAGAAGCTTTGATTGATGAAATTGAGCTTTTAGAATTATTAATTGATACTTTTGATAAAAGCCTAATCCATGAAAAAGTGGAGCAATTGAACCCTGTCGAGTTATTGAGATCAATCATGAAAGACGCAGGAATAAGTCAGTCCAAATTAGCTTCCTCCATTGAAGTCTCTAAGCAATTGATTAATGATATCTTAGGATATAGGAGGAATTTTAGTAAAGATTTGATTATTAAATTATCCAAACATTTCTCTATGTCTCAAGAGGCCTTTAGTCGAAGTTATCCTTTGCAGGCAAAAGGAGAAAATAAGTCAAAGAAAGCTCTACAGAAAAGTGATTTGGAACGCATTATTGGTATTGGCCCTAAATATAAAAAGATTTTGTATCAGGCAGAGATTAGAACTTTTGAACAACTTTCGGAGGCGCAAATTCCTTATCTGCAAATAGTATTTGAGAAAGAAAAGATAAACAAAAAACAGATATTCTCTTCTTGGAAAAAACAATCTAAATATGCAGCTAAAGGGGATTGGAAGAAAATGGAAGAGGCGGCAAGAATGAAATCGACTCCGAAGTAAAGTACAAGTTTCGCGAACTGCTTAAGAGTTTATATGGTGTAAAATTAAAAGTCATTTTGCTTCTCTTTTTAAACATCCAGATTCTAGTCTACTTTTTTTCGAAACATAATCCACCCTTAAATCCCCAAGGACTTTGTATTTTCCCAAATCCTCTTTAACTTCAAGCACACAACAAATAAACCAAGCGATTTATCCCAAAAAACCTCTTTTGAACCAAAGCATAAAATCCTCATCCTCTAAAACCAAAGCAATGAAAAAATTTTTATTCCTATTCTTCTTCCTTGGCGCTATCCAATTCACTAGTTATAGCCAAGCCACCTTTGAAGTCACTACCGTCAATACCACACCAGAAATGGATGATGCCATTGATTTTGCCTTAGGGATTTGGGGAAGCAGACTCAAATCTAATGTTCCCATAAAAGTCCACGTCATCTATGCTTCAGCGGTTAATCTTTTTCTAGGTGTTTCTCTTTCCAATGCGCGGAAAAATTTCCCCAATGCGCCGCAAACAGATGTCTGGTATCCCAGCTCTCTGGCGAATGCAATTGCCAATGAAGAATTGAACCCGGGAGAAACAGATATGGAAATATTGATCGGACAGGCCAATTGGTATTTTGGAGTAGATGGAAATCCTGCAGGAAATCAACAAGATTTTGTCAGTGTTTTTTTACACGAAGTTTGTCATTCATTGGGTTTTGTTTCGCTGACCAAATTGGATGATGCAGGTCTGGGGACCTATGGAGAGGTGAAACCTTCGGATTTGGGCCTTTCTGTTTCTTCTTTTACTTTTAATGACTTAGAAGGATTGCCTGGGATTTTTGATACTTACCTCGTCGATGGTTTTGGGAAAAAACTGACAGACACTGCAAATTTTACAAACAATAGCCTGGAGTTGGGGCTACAGTTGAGGTCCAATAATTTATTTTTCTGCGGCGATTCCGCAGTAGCCTCAACGGGTGGACTCAATCCACGAATCTATGCAGGTAGTAATTATCAATTGGGATCAAGTGTAAGCCATGTCGATGAAATAACCTATAATAATACCGTCAATTCCATGATGACCCCTTTTAGTAATGCGGGAACCGCGGAGCACGAGCCCGGCCCGATTGTGACGGGGGTGCTCTATGACATCGGTTGGAATCAATACCAACATCCCAATGTAGGCATTGTCGAAATTCCTAAGGAAGCGATTCAACTTAGTGTTTCTCCAAATCCTTTTAATGAAAATGCCATTTGGGAGTTTACTCTTACGCAGAATAGCGAGGTTCAATTGCAAGTTTACAATGCTTTGGGGCAAGAAGTTTTTAGCTCTCCCAGAACAGATTTTTCTCCTGGTGATCATCAAATTCAATGGCAAGCGGATGGCTTTGTTCCGGGCTTATATCATTATCAATTGTTGGTGGGAGAGGGACGTACGGCGGCTAGTGTTTTGAAGTGGTAAGTTTAATGAAAAAAATAGAGGCACTTCTTTTTGCGATCTTTATTGCAGGCTCCCTGTATGCTCAGGATATTTCTGATTCCGAACGATTGTCAAAGATGGAATACATGAAATATGCGGCCAAGATAAATTGCGATAGTACCTCGGGATCTAATTTGGAACATCGAATTTGTTTGAATTTAGAATTTCAAAAACTGGATGCTTTATTGAATGAAAAATTCAAGGCTTTGCTGCAAATGGTAGCAAAGGATTCGCTAAGAAATGAATTGGTCGAATTTCAAATGGCCTGGGTGAATAATCGTCGACTGCAAAGTGAAATAGTTGCCGAAGGTTCGCGAGGGCATATGCTAGGGATTATTTATCTAGCTGCTATGGTCCATACCACACAAAAAAGAATTGAAGAAATAGAGTTTTATATAAAACGAGAATAAAGACTAATAGCGGTCTTAAGCAGGTGCTCAAAAATATCTATATGTTATATCTGAGTTTATTTTTTTATTAATCGAGGCGAATGGTTCCCGATCCTAGCCGTAGCTAGGTGAGGAGGTTCTTCAACGAAGAGTAATAGAAAAAGAAGCCAGAGAGAA
>CALLVY010000081.1 GCA_938015925.1 uncultured Saprospiraceae bacterium | reverse complement strand
TTTATCGACCAATACCAGCTTAGATGCTAGTGATACGGAAGTCGGTGTAATTAATACGGGAAATACTCCGGTAGGAACGCTTAATAATGTGCCAGCGGCCATTACGATCCCCGCAGGTTTTAATCCGGGCAATTATTATTTGATTGGCAAAGCAGATATCGGAAATGACATTGCAGAAAGCAATGAAGGCAACAATACGATTAGAAAAGCTTTTGAAGTGAAAGCGGGTTCAACGCCGGGTGATGCTTGTGGCTTTCTAAAAACTTATGCGATACCGGATGGTACGACCTTGCGAGGATCAACTTTAGAAGAAACGGCTAATAGTTATGTGATCACTGCAAGTGGTTCTGCTTTTGTTGGTGGACAAACGGTCCGAAGAGAAGTGGCTTTGACTTTAGATAAAAATGGCAATCAAACCAATCTGACGGATATTGAATTTGTACCTCCGATGAATCCTTCTTCCATCACTAGATCTTTTACTCCTGAATATGCCATTGTAATAACAAAAGATGATGCCAGTGGACAATGGGAAACGACCATTTCTTTTGAGTCGGATCTTCCTGCTGGGGATGAGTTTATTGGAAATTCTGCGACCTATGTAGTCAAAGTGGATGATGGGTATTTACTTTTAGGGACTATCGTTGGAAGAAATGCTGGATCGAGTACTATTTTTTATCAGATCACTGCTAAGTTGGATGAAGATGGAAATCTCGTGCAAAAGAATTTTTATACAACGCTGGTTATCGCAGATTTTTTCAGTACTAGCGCTCCTTTGGTGATGGACGGGAATGGCTATGTGTTTTCTGTTTTTGAAAATGGTCGACTTTCTTTTGCTCGATTTAATTCTTTGGGCGAATTCGAATGGAAAACAACTTATACCGCTGACCTTCCTTCCAATTCCACTGCGGGAATTCATGTAAGCGATGATGAAAAATTTATATACGCTGCCAACAGAAATAACCTCAAGGCGATTGTAGATAAAGTCGATGTAGTCACTGGAGAAAAAATATACAAAATCATGTTGGGAGAAATTTTCTCTGCCAGTGGAGAGTATACTTTTGAATTTATCGAAGATTTTATTTTGACGCCTGATGGAGGATTGGTGACTGGATATTATTATCGGGATCCTGCTTTCTCGACTTTGAGTTATGAATATGGAAAGATTGATGCTGATGGAAATTTGGTTTGGGAAAGAGAATTGGATACCAATGGAGAAGCTTGGAATTTGGTTCCTCAAGGAATGACCGCGGATGGTGGTTTCCTTTTTGCAGAAGTGGAAGCTTTTCCTGATAGGGATGAAATCCGTGTGCTGAAGATTACTGGCGATGGAGATTTAGTCCCTACTTGTGGCGAAACCACAGGACCGGGTACGCCGCTCGATTGTGACTTGTCTTATACCTTAGAAAACGGCACCTTCTCTCTAAAAGGAAATGGCTTAAATGCAGCACATGTTATCATTAAATTATTTGGTCCCAACTGGAATACGATTAAAGATTGCTTCGACAATTGTGGAACGACTTTTAGCGTACCCAATCTATCCAATGGTACCCATCATTTGTCGGTCAATTTATACGATGCCAATTGGGGCAAGACTTGTGATTTTCTAGTAGATATTCCAGTCGGTATTGGCGCAGCACGATTGGCGGTGGAGCAATTTAAACCGCTGGTGATTGACCAATTGTATCCCAACCCAGCTACAGACCAAATCTCTTTGCAAGTTTCCGCAAAGGAAGAACTTGCTTATCAGGCAGAGATTTATAATGCCAGAGGAACACTAGTTGATTCTAGAAAAATACAATTCTACCAAGGCGAAAATACTATTGTATGGGACATCGATGCATTGCCTGCTGGCTTTTACCAAATTCTCTTTAAGTCGAAGGCTGGACATACGCCTGTTCGTTTTGTTAAAACGGGCTTGTAAGTTTCAGTTCTCTATTACTCGATACCAACTTATTCAGGTGGTGGCCTTCCGGTCATCACCTGAATCTGTTTTAGCCCAATGCCTCTACTTCCCTTCCAGATAAGGGGCCTAAAAAGAAGATTAATTCCTACAGTTTTTAAAGAAATCTTTAGGTAGCCTTCCGTAAATTTCTATTTTTGCAGGGCTATTAATGCTATCTTAAAATAGAGCTATTATTTCTATCAAAAAAAATTGTTAAACATCCCCATGAAGCAATCGCATCTAAATCGTCTTACTTGTTTTTTACTCCTCCTGTTTCCCTTATCCCTTTGGGCCCACGGTGTTAGCCAATCCGATCAGGATATTCTGACCAACGGTGGATTGTTATCTTATATTTTTGTAGGAGCCAAGCACATGATCACGGGTTATGATCACTTGCTTTTCCTAGTAGGAGTCATCTTTTACTTGAATAACTTTAAGGACATTGTTCGCTTTGTCACCGTGTTTACCATCGGGCATAGCATCACTTTGATCAGTGCGACCTATCTGGGAATTAGAGCCGATGAGCATTTGATTGATGCAGTGATCGCTTTGAGTGTTTTGTACAAAGGATTTGAAAATCTAGGTGGTTTTCAATCTTGGTTTAAAACCAAATCTCCCAATCTGCTCTTTATGGTTTTTCTCTTTGGACTGATTCATGGATTTGGCTTGTCTACCCGGCTCCAGTCTTTTGATATGGGGGAGGGGCAGTTTTTAATGAAAATCATCAGCTTTAATATTGGGGTAGAACTGGGGCAGGTCCTTGCATTGATTCCTATTGTCTTTATCATCTCCAAATGGAAACCTTGGCCGAGTTATCAGGTGTTTTATAAATCGGTCAATTGGTTTTTGGTAATCGCGGGGATTGCGCTTTTTATCTTTCAGATGTATGGGTATATGCAGGCGCATTAGAAAAAAAACTAGGACGAAGCATGAGTTGTACTCCAGGTTTTTCCTAAGCCGCATAAGAAAGGAGCTATCTTCAAGATAGCTCCTTTCTTGTATTAAGACGGTCTTATTGTGCGAAGTCCTCCCATTCGCAGAAAGAAATGCCCCCAATTAAACTTTTATGCTCCGCTAAAAAATGTTGCAACAATCTAATGGTATTTTAATTAAATATTTATTTACAAGATTTGTAGTAATAAATATCGAATTATTATTTTTTACAATATAAAAGATGTTTATTTGTGCACCCAAAGTAATGGAATAATCCATTAGCCTAAGAATTCGAATAAAAATATTTGATTCGATTCTTACAACCAAAAGACAATTGCTAAAAATAATCCCCAAGCGCTTTTGCGCTTTCTTTCCGAAAAAATCCAATCAACATTGGTACCCTTTTACTTTTCATTCAATAGTATTTTTTGCAATAATAAATCCTCCTCCACAAATTTACCTTCCTGATATTCATTGGTAGACCAATTCTCAGACTACACATTTTAAAACCTTGCGAGCTAGCTAGACCCTTTTTCATATAAGAAGGATAATCTTGTTTAGGCATCCCGTAATAAGTTTCAAAGAAAGAAAATTAGACTTAAGGCTTATCCTGTTTCCTAAATTGGAACAAGGAAATCTTAAGCCATTTCAATAGTCGAGTTGCGCTAGAGATCTACCAATTTTTTTGTTGAACGAAAGTTTAATGAAGCCAATTTTTAGGTTTATCAATTGAACCTTCCTTTGGTCGATTTCTGTCATGTAGTACTTAGATTTTAAAAGGCATCCAAATGAAAATATCTTTATCCTTCCTTGTTATCTCTCTGTTCGCCACTATTGGGTTTGGCCAATACTTTGAATCCGGACATGCTTCGCTGGAAGTAGATCCAATGGAATACCTGAGCTTTCATGAAGCCAAGTACTCTTATGTTCGGGCAAAAACGGTGCATTCTAATATTCCCTACCAGGTAGTGATCACCATCATGGCGACTCAAAATCAAGGAAAGTCTGTGGCTCCAGGAAATAATTATTCCAGACTCAAGCCCCATGCTGATTTAATGCAATGGAAGTTTAGAAGATTGAAAACTCAGTCTGAATTAGTCGTTTTTGAAAAACGGAGGCATAGCGCGGAAGCTACCCTAATAGCCTTGCAATTACTAGCAAAATATAGAGGAATTACTCCTACTTCTGATAAGGAATGGTTGGATTTGGTGTATGGAGAAAATGGAGATCTTGAAACTTCCGCTGCCGCGGCAGAGATTGCTTATCAGGCAATTTCAGGAAAAACGATTACTTGGTCCAATAAAGAGAAACGAGTATTGGCTCAAAATTTTACAGCTCCCAAAGAGGGAGAAAAGAAGCCGGAAATTCCTAAATCTAAATTTACAGAAACCAAGCAAATAACAAAAGTAGTCAAAGCAAAAGAACCTACGACCATAAGTGAACCTTCGGTCATAAACGAACCTGTGGTCATAAGCGAACCTTCGGTCATAAACGAACCTACGATCATAAGCGAACCTACGATCATAAGCGAACCTGCGACCATAAGCGAACCTACGGTCATAAGCAAACCTGCGACTATAGGCGAACCTGCAGTCATAAGCGAGCAGACGATCAGCTTACTTGAACAAAATGCTCAAATACCTAAAT
>CALLVY010000080.1 GCA_938015925.1 uncultured Saprospiraceae bacterium | reverse complement strand
TCTTCGAAGACCCCGTTTTGTAAATCTACCGAATCCATAAAATTGGCAGACATTTCCATAAAGCGTTCCATTTCGCCGACCTTATTGGCTACGTCATCCGCAACGACTTCCATCGCTTGATCAAACATCGCCCGCTTATCAGGATCACCAGAGATGATACTCATGGCACTTTGCATAGCAGAGTGACTCGCGCGGATCGCTTTGCGTTCTTGTTCTTTCATCTTCACTTGATCGCGGGTATCTTCGAGTAAGATTTCAGAATTAGAATACATCTTCGTCAGGATGCGGTACATGATTTCCATTTTGGAATGTAGCGCTTTGTATTTGCCATTGCTTTCTTTAAGACGAGCGGCTTTACGAGAAGACAACATCAGTTGCTTGTCATTTCCTTTTTGTTTGGCCATTGCAGCCAACTTCATATTATTGTCGATCTCTTTGTTGTTTTGTTCCATGATGGTCGACAATTTTCTCATCTGACCGCGGATGGCTCCGATTTGCTTGCTCATTTTTCGCAAGTTATCTTCTAAGCTATCCACATAAGATTTGAGGACTCCAATAGGATCGATGTTGACAAAGATTCCAGTGATTTTGCGCATCACACTTTTGTACATGTACCAAACCAGGTTCCGCATCTTTGGATCCAAGACCATATAGACCAAACCAGCCAAAGCGATAAGCATCGCTACCATGCCAATGGTCTGCCCTAAAAAGGCTAGAATAGATCCCATGAAAGAGTACAAAAGGAATCCACCACCACCGACTATCGCGGCCAAGAAGATAGCACCGGTAACCCCTTCTGGCTTCTGCCAAAAAGACTTTTGCTTGAAGTTTTCAGTATCGATTTGCTTAAATTCTGACATATTTTGTTCTAATTAGGTTGATTTGCTGATAAAAATACGCGTTCTACCGCGAATATATTGGTTTTTTTGGAAATATTAATTCGGCGAAGCCAAACGTAAGCTTCGCTGTTCTTAATCTCCTAGATTACAAGTAGGTATTGATATTTTCTACATCCTTATCAATTTGGTTGAGAATACTCTGATGCGTAAATTCAAAACCTTTTTTGGTCGCTTCAATTTTCTCTTTGGCCGTATTGATTTCTGCATCTGCATTATCCACCGTCTTTTGGTACTTTCCAATTTGATCTTCCAATTGGGCAATCTTCTGACGGTGCGCCTGGATTTGTTGCTTGAGTTTTTCTACCTCTTCTTTTTTGCCAGCGACTTTTTGCTGCACTTGATTCTGCATGGCCTGATCGAATTGCCCTTTCTCTTTAGTCAAAATACCTTTGTAATGAGCTGCGGTTTCCAAGAGTTTGGCTTTGGTCAATCCAACCGTTGAGGCCGTTGCAAAAGCGGATTTATAGGCGATGATTTCGTCCATATCCATCGCTGATAAGGCAGCGAGTGATTGTTTGAATTCAATATAATCAAAACCGGGAAGGTTGTTTTTTTCGAGGGCACTGGTCAAAAAGGAGACACTCTTTTCATCGAGTCCGTGGGTGTTGCCAAATACTTTTTTCAGATCTTTCTGCATTAGGGTTTATTCAATTTTTAGGTAATCAATATTATTAGTAGCCAATGGTTGGCTAATTTTTATAAGTTAAAAGCATAAGTAATCGTACCACATTGCTCGGGCAGATTATTTTGTTGGAATTTTATATTCGTGGCATTGTCCAAAGCCAATTTGATCAAAGTTGCATCAAGGCTGGTCGAACCTCTCTGGGTAAATTTAGAACTGATGACATCGCCATTTGAACTGACACAGAGTTTGATGACTACTTTTCCTGCTTTGCGAGTAGCCGTATTCAAAGGCGCTTGATAGCTGATCGGGCGATTGTCCAAAGAGAAATCCATTTTTAAATTAGCAGCACTTAGCACCTCAATATTTTTTTGAGCGACCACTGGATAATCATAACTCACTGGTGGAGTAGTGGTTTGTGTAGCGGTAATGGGCAATCCTTCCCAGGGATCATTCGTATTGACCTTTGGCGCTTGCACCGGATAGGAGGGCGCTGACTTAGCGGTGGCGACTAATGGTTGAGAACTGGTTCCACGCGGGGTGAAAACTTCTTTCTGATAAGTCGCAGTCGCAGGAGCTTGTGCATAGACATTCCCATTGCTTCTTTCTCCCATTTGTACAAAAAGCAATTCTGATAAGGCTTTATCGAGTGCCTTCCGTTTTTCGTAACTCAGGGTGTTTGCCCGATCCTTTTCATATAAAGCTACAATATCCTTTGCTGCGGCATTATTGGGCAAGCAAAGAAAACTGTTGGGCGAAATCCCTTTATCGAAAATACATAGAATCGCTTGCGGAGCCATACCGTCTACGCGGTACATGGCTATAAATTCTATCCCGTTTTGAGCCGTATGCAATGCTCTGAAATCATAACCATCCTTACTCGCATCGAGGCCCATTTCCTTTTGGTAGGCATAGCCTTTGGTGAGATAACGGTATTCTTCCAGCGTAGTGCCTTGTTGGGCATTGGAATAGCTAAAGAGGAGTAAAAAGGGTAGAATTAGATGGAATCTCATAAAATTGGATTATTTCAGTGATCAAATTAATGAAAAATAGGCAAAAAGTAAGCCTTATCGACTGTTGACGATGAAAATTCGATGAGTAGTCGGAAAAGTATCCCGTAGATCTTGCAGATTTCGCAGAGTTCGACACCGGAGAACCATACGAGGTACGAACTAAATGACGTTCGATCGTGAAAAATCCGCGTGATCTGCGGAAAACTAGAGAGGAAGGTGTCCCGCAGATTGCGCAGATTGCGCAGATAAGACAGATTTGACGTTCGATCGTAAAAAAATCTGCAAAATCGACATTAGTAGATTCACGAAGTTAATCTGCGGAAAATCCAACAGGTACGATCGTGAAAATCTGCGCAATCTGCGCGAAACAAAAAAAACAAAAACTCCTAACCCACAATCTCTATCTGACTAATGCCATTCCCTTGTTTCTTCAATTGTATTTGAGTGGAAATTCGTTCTTTGAGTTCTTTAACGTGGGAGATGACCCCAATCGTCTTTCCGGCCGTTTGTAAATTTTCTAAAGTGGTAATGGCCAAATCCAGCGAAGCATCATCTAAAGTCCCAAAGCCTTCATCAATAAAGAGCGATTGAATATTGGTATTTCTACCGGCCAAATCGGATAAACCCAAAGCCAAGGCCAAACTCACGAGAAAACTTTCGCCACCAGAAAGGGTATTCATGGAGCGGCGATTGCCGGACTGATAGGTATCGATGATTTCTAAAGTTAGATTATCCCCGCTTAATTTTTCAATCCAATAACGACCATCGAGGTTTTTGAGGTGCTTATTGGCCAATAAACTCAATTTCTTTAGCGTCAAACCTTGGGCAAATACCCGGAATTTTTTTCCATCAGCAGAGCCAATGAGGTCGTATATCTTGGCCCAACGATTAAATTCTTGTCTTTGCTTACTGATCTCTTCCAGAAGGCGAGCAGCTTCTGATTTGAGGTCTTTCTGATGTTTGAGTTCGGTATCTATCCCTCCGATGTTTTGAAGTTTTTCCTGATAGCTGAGTTCCAATTGGTTTTGCTGAGTAAGCAAAGCTTCCTGCTCGGGTTGATCTTTTAGGGAAAGCAAGAGTTGCTCTAAATCTGTTTTATTGTCTTCCAGAGATTGGTTCTGTTGGACCAATGCCTTTTCCAGGTTTTGTTTTTCTTCAGTTAGGCGATTGGCTTTTTCTTCAGGAATCTGAAATTCTTGAATTTGCGAAATACTAGCAAAACCAGCGCTTAGAATTTGGGTCAATAATTTGGCTTGAATTCCCTGAATTTCCTTTTGCCGTTTTTCCAAAGCCTTCTCTTGTGCTTTCTCTTGTCCTTGTCGGCTTTTTAATTGAGCCGCTATTTCTTTTAATAATTCTTCGCTTTGTTCTTTTTTAGATTCTGCTGCTTGTAGTATTTCTGCCAGACGATTTTTTTCAATTTCTGGATCTCGATCGCCCAATAATTCAAAACGCTTCTCTTTGATTTCCTGCAAAGCACTTTGACCTTTTTCGATTTGCGTTTTTAATTTGGTCGCTTCTTTTTCTTTATCTTGAAGTGCTTTTTCTTGTTGGGAAAATTGTTGTTGTAAGAGTTTGATTTGCTGTCCAGTCTCCGTTAGCTGTTTGCTCTTTTCTTCCCAAAGCGATTGTTGCTTTTGCAAATCCTGGAATTGCGATTGGTTGTTTTTGTGATCGTATTTCAATCCATATTTCCCATAAATTTCATTGATCTGTTGCTCGGTGTTTTTGTATTTATCGATTTGCGCTTGTCGCTTTTCGTCAATGTATTTTATACGATCTTGTAAGCTGTCAATTTTCCGTTGCTGATCTTTTTGTTTTTCTAAGAGTTCCTGGAAAATTTGTTCGCTTTGGAAGATTTGATCTTTTAAAGTCTCGAGTGATTTACGCTGTTCCTTTTTCTTTTCCAAATCTTTTCCAAAATCTGTGATCTGTTTTTCTAAATGATCATTTCCGATTTTTGATAAATCCTTTTGGTGGAGGATTGGGATGATGCTGGCGATTTTGTTTTCGTATTCCAGGATTTTGGTCAATTGCTTTTGTACTTGTCCGCCCAAGGTTTTGCCTTCCGTTCCTGCCAGGATTTCGATTTCTTGAGAAAGTCGTTCTTGCTTGTGCAATAATTGGCGATGGTATTGGAGCAAGTCTTCGTATTGGCGTTTTACATTTTCATACTCTTTGCGAGCCTGATTGACAAAAGGCTTGAAATGTTCATGGCGAAAAGGATGCTCGGTGGATTGACAAACGGGGCAGGGCATACCCGGTTCTAGATCGGTACGATCTCTTTCATAATTGGCGATGAGCTGCTGTTGCTCATAGATTTGCTGTTTGAATTCTAAACGTTCGCTGATGGCATCGACCATTTCGAGAGAAGTCAAGACTTCATTGTTTAAACGCGACTCGGTGGTGTGTAGACTTTCGAGTTTGTCTTCGTAGTCGAGTTGTTCGCGGAGCAGTAAAGAGTATTCTCGATAGATGCTGTGAAAGGTGAGTAGATTATTGCGCTGATCATTGATCGTTTCGATTTCCTGACCAATGAGGCGGAGTAAGTCTTCTCGATTATCGGTGTAATTTTTAGGCGCCAGCGACTGAAACTGCGTTTCCATTTTGTGCTGCTGTGCTTGCTTCTTTTCAATTTGCTGATCGGTCTTGATTTTACTCTTGTGTGCGGTTTCGAGTTGTGTCTCTTCCTTTTTTAATTCTTCACTGGTTTGTTTTCCTTCCTCGGTGAGTTGTTCAATGTTTTTCCGAAGAGAATTTATTTCAGCTAAGTCCTTTGTCAATTGCTCCGCAGGATTTTTGCTCAGCCATTCTTGCAGGTCTTTTTGCTCTTGCTGGAGTTT
>CALLVY010000079.1 GCA_938015925.1 uncultured Saprospiraceae bacterium | reverse complement strand
TCCGCAAGTGTTATTTTTCCATTCCCAACCAGCAAAATATTCGCAGAGAGAATACGTACCATGCCTCGTAGAAATCGATTGGCGGTCATTCGAAAACGCATCCGCGTGGCCGCAGGATTGATCACCAAGGAGGAATGAGCGACCTCACAAAAAGTATTTTTATAAACATCAGGACTGATACAAAAAGCTCTAAAGTCCTTTTTTCCCTCCAATAAATGCACCGCTTTTTCCATACTCCAAACATCCAAATCTTTTACCTCCACGAAACTACTACCGTCGTCCAGAAATGGATTTTGCTCAAAATGAAAAAAATAATCATAGGTTCTTTTGAGGGCATCATATTGAGCATTGTTGGTGTCCTTTACCGGGATCAAATCATAGACCACAATCGTAGGCGGTAGCATCTTATTGATCCTAAAAACAAAATCAAAATCAATTTCTTGGGCGATCGTAATATTGCAAAAATATTGACTCGCATGAACGCCCGCATCTGTACGGCCACATCCATGGCAGGTGGTCGGAGTACCGAGCATTTTGCTCAAATGCAGTTCTAAGACTTCCTGTACCGTCGTGACATCCGTTTGGTTTTGCCAACCGTGGAAATCGGTTCCTTTATAGCTGAGGTGGAGAAAATAACGCAAAGCGGTTTGTTAAGTTTATGATCACAATTTTATCAGCGACAAAACTACTCTTTTTTATGGAACCATTTAATTCCAGGTCTAATCTTTCCGTTTTACAAGTAATCGAGGAGGAATCAAACTAGAGGGCGCAAGAGTTAATACGCAGTTTAATTTTGTCCAAGTGTAATGACAATAGAGGAGATCTGTTTATGGGAGAAATAGTTGGTTTAAAAAAAACAATAAGCATACAAGTATATAGCAAAAAGATTACTGTGTAACTTTTTAGCTTGATTTTATTTTTTTGCTTGCGTCCAAATGTTAGCTGTGAGTAGTCAGGTACCCAAAATCAACTTTGTTTTTGGAAGGCATAATAAGGAAAAAGGAAGGTCAAAACGTTCTAATGGTAAGGAAAAGAAAGGAGGTTCAATTCCTTTGAAAATTAGCAGCATTGCTTAGTGGATTAAGTCTAGTAAAAATGATTAACTTTGCGGGCGTTTTTAAATCAGAAAAAAAAGAAAATTAAGAATGGAAAATGATACTTTCAAATTAAGACCAACAGATGAGTTTATAGAATTAATAAAGTTGTTGAAGTTGAAGCAGATTGCTCAAAGCGGAGGTCATGCAAAGATGATCGTTGAAGAGGGTTTGGTAAAAGTAAATGGTACCCAAGAATTTAGGAAAAGAAATAAATTAAGACCTGGAGATGTGGTGGAAATGGAAGAGATAAGGATCTCGATCATTAAATAGGGCGTAAAAGTTTTGATGCTTTGGCGGATGTTCATTGTTGTTGAACGTAGAAAAAAATAAGAAATGATACTAAGCCTCATCCTATTGATTTCCATAGTCCAAATCGGCCTTTACCTGTTTTTGGATAATAAGAAAATCAAGAACGGAAAGTCTATTGCTTTTGCTACATTATTAATGGGGCATCTATTTATTCTCCCACAATTTTTCTTTCCTGAGCCCGACCCAAATGGCATCAATTGTGGAATGCCCGTATTAGGAATAACACTTGCTTTTTGGGTGATTGGTGGTGGAGCAACTGTTTTAATGCATATCCTTTATTTTTTTCTAAGAAAATTGATCAGAGGTAAGTGAAAGAAATCAAAGGGAAGACTGATGGTCTGCTTTGTTATTTACCCGAAATCACTTCCCACACAAGAACGAAATCCAAGTAGAATAACATTCACCTGCACAGATAAAGAAAAGGCATAAAAATGAAAACATCGATTGCTAAAACCCGTTAATGCTATTGCAATCAGAACGGTCACCTCCTTTGCATCGTTCATTGTCTGCCAGAAATAAATCAAAAGATGAAAGTAATTGTCCTAAACTATAATCCGCAATGGGTGCAGGAATTTGAAATGGAATCGGAAAAACTGAATCTCCAAATTGGAACGGTATTAAACAATGTTTATCATATTGGAAGTACAGCGGTTCCTGGTTTAATGGCAAAACCAATCATTGATATTATGCTGGCTGTTTCGGACTTGAGTGAATTAGATCGTCAAAGTTTTAAGTTGGAAAATATGGGATACGAAGCACTAGGAGAGAATGGAATTGCAGGGCGACGATATTTTAGAAAAGGAGGAGAGAACCGGACTCATCAAATTCATGCTTTCCAATCTGGCGATGCCAACCTTATGCGACATTTAGCTTTTCGAGATTATTTAATAGCGCATAAAAAGATAGCCGATGAATATGGAGCATTGAAATTTGAAATTGCCCAAAGCTGCCAAAATGATATTGAAAAATACTGCGATGAAAAAGATGCTTTTATCAAACATCAGGAAGCCCTTGCAATGAATTGGCAGCAGGAAAGAAGGAGCTCTGATGAAGTTGATTTCAAAAAAGGAAATTCCTAAATAATGAATCCGACGCCAAATAATTTTTTCACCTTAATCCTTTCCTTACTATTTTTAGGGGTATTTTTTTGTTCCTGTAACAATGAAAGTTCCTCTCAAAAAAAGCCCGTAGAAGTACCCCTTGTCCATGATGCCCAATTGGCTAAACCTCTAGTGGATACGACCATGCAATTAAGGTTTACTTCCATGGTGCGTTCTATTTTAGAGGATAGCAAAGGGAATTTCTGGTTTGGAAGTGATCGGGAAGGCGTTTGCCGATTTGATGGAAAAGCATTTACTTATTTTACGGTAAAAAATGGCTTAAGCCATAATCAGGTTAGAACCATTCAGGAAGACGAACAGGGCAAAATCTGGTTTGCGACTGGCTTTGGAGTGAGTTTTTATGACGGAGAAAAAATTACAAGCCCTACAGATCAATCACCGATTCCAACTATTATCAATGCTAAAGGATGGAAAAAAGGAGCAAAGGACCTCTGGTTCAATGGAGAACAACAAGGAGGAATTTATAGATATGATGGTCGTGATTTTGCTCTTTTGGAATTTCCAGTTTTAGATCCCAATCATCAATCATTTAGTATTACAGGAACCGTAACGGGAATCTGCAAAGGGAAAAACGATAGGCTTTGGATGGCCAATTATGCCGGAGTGATTGGCTATGATGGAAAAGCTTTTACTTTTATCAATGAACGAGGTTTTGATTACCATGTACGTGGCATCTTCGAAGATAGTAAAGGGAATCTCTGGATTGGAAATAATGGAATTGGCGTGCTCTGCTATGATGGGAAAAAGACCGTCCCACTAAAGGAAAAAAATGGACTCAGCGCGAATGCTCCAAGCGAGTTTCCCTACCATGTTTTTACCATAGCAGAAGATCGCCACGGCAATATTTGGATAGGAGATCGAGACACCGGAGCCTGGTGTTATGATGGAAAAAAATTAAGCAATTATACAAGAAAAGATGGACTTCCGAGTATGTTTGTAAGAGTGATCTATAAGGACAAAAAAGGAAATTTGTGGTTGGGAATGGAAGATGGAAACGTTTGTCAATTCAATGGAAAATCATTCGATAAAATGTATTAGTAAATTTCGAAGATCGTATAAAATCTACTAAACAGTTAAATCATTTTTAATGCAAAAGAGATCATTTATTTTGAGTTTGGTGTTGCTGCTAAGTATCCTAAATGCCAATGCCAATCGTGCCATGTATGTCGATGGGTTTGAAAATATACTAGGAGATGTTTCTGCAGAAAACACACTATTGAGCTACGCTCAAGCAAATGATATTGAAACGCTATTGCTTTACGGATTGCATATCGTTCATGCCAATCATGACTTGCCAAATCCAGCAACAAATGTGGTCTTAGCAGATTTTATCGCCAAAGCTAAAACCACTTATGGCATTCTCAAAGTGGGCGCAACTTCTGAAAGCGCCAACTCTTTTACCAATGTCATCGATGCTTACAACAACAGTAGAACCGATCCTTTAGAAAAGTTCGATATCTACAATTTGGAATTCGAATACTGGATCAGCTCCGCCACGGGCCCCGGCGGCTATTACTGTACCAACTACCTGACGCCCAATGGACTTCCTTGTACAGAAGCAGGCGCTTTCCAACTCTATCTTTCCATCCTCAAAACCATGAAATCCTTAGCCGCCAATAATACACATCCCATCACCACGGAGGCCTATGTCGGATGGCCAAGCGCTGCCCAGGCAGATTCCATCGGTGCAAACCTGGATAACTTGCGATTGCACGCCTATATCAGTGACCCGAATACCGCCTTTTCTTATTCAGAAAACAGACTGATTGATTTTGCCAATGGAAATCCTGGATTAGATGTCTCTATTATCTATTCTTCGGAACCTGTTTTTATGCAATCTTGGTTGGAAAATAATTCAATGCTAGCCGCTGAAAATATTTACACGACGGATTGGATGAATGGCTCTTCGGGATGGGCAAACAATATCAACTTAGAAGGCTTTACTTATTTTACTTATTCCGATATGTTGAATGTAGCGGTTCCGGTAGAACTCCGTGATTTTTATGGTCGGGCAACAAAATCTGGGATTCAATTGAATTGGGAAACCTCCTCCGAAACAAATTCAGATTACTTCGAAATAGAACGCCGAAATAATAATACCCAAAAATTCAATGCACTTGGAAAGGTCGAATCTAAAGGGAATAGTACTTCAGCAATAGCTTATCAGTTTTTGGATACCCAACCCAATACCGGAACCAATTATTACCGCTTAAAGCAAATGGATCACAATGGCCAGTTCCATTATTCCAATACCATAGCGATTACTTATGCTAATGAAAAAGGAGCCACTAAAATATATCCTTCTCTCACCAGAGATCATATTTTTATTGAATCTACCGAAAAGGTGAATCAGGTTTTTATTTACAATACCAATGGTCAGAAAATAAAAGAACGAAGTGTTATTGATCCTATTCTTACAAGAGTCGATGTAGGTGATTTGATTTCAGGTGTTTATTTAGTCGTCCTTAAATCGGAGGGGAAACTAGAAACTTTTAGGTTTGTAAAACGAGATTAGATAAATCCTGTTTTTGAATAGGAAACTTCTTTCCTTAGGCAAAATATATACGGAGTGTAAGCAACTTGTTTATGCGGTAGAACGTTCTAAAGACAATAGTTGAAACAAAACAAAAAATAGTTATGAAAAACCACTTGACCATCCTAATTTTTCTATTTTTTTCCTTTCAAGCCAAGGCACAAGAATGGTTGTTAAATTTCGATGCGGGATATGGATTCAATATTGCTACAGAGTCAATCTTATTTGGATCCTCTTTTTCGTTAGAGGATTATGAACAAGAATTTAATTCCTTGATTTATACCTATGGTAGAGGATTGAACTTTAATACAGAAATAGAATATGTCACCCCAAAAAAAATAGGATTCGGTTTGGGAATTGGTTATCTCAAGAGCAAGGAATTCGAAATGGTAGACCGACGGCTTGATGTAGTCTTTACAGAATTTTGGTCGGCTAGAATGTTTCGTTTTTTTCCTTATTTGAAATTGAGGCACGCATTCGATAGTTTTTCGATTTATACCAAGTTTGGATACTTATTAGGAGTAGGAGGACGGATAGAAAATAACTGGACTTATAGCCCCGAAAATGATACTGAATCTGCTTTAAAGACAATTCGTAGCAAAGGGTTTTCTCATGGAGGAACGGCCGGACTAGGAATTGAATTTAGAATAAATGATCATTTAAATTGGAGCACAGAAATTAAATTGATGATTCAATCATATGGCCCGAAAAGAGGAAGGGTAGTGGAGAGGTTCAGGGATGGAAAGAATACGCTAGAGGAAACAGACATCTGGTTGAATGAGACCAATTATGTGAAGAATTATATAGAGGGTGTAGGCCCCAATAGAGAAATAGATTACTCGAAACCCAGGACCCAATTGAGAAAACAATATCCATTCAGCAGTGTAGGAATAAATATTGGAGTCCAATACCGCTTAACAATAAAAGAGGAGTAAGTGAACGGAATCGGATTGCTGGCCTAAATCGCCCTATAATCAAAAAGAGGTCCAAAGACCAATAAACCAAAGTTTACCAAAGCCCTGAACCTCTTCCCGCACAGCTTTTAAATTGTGCAAAACAATAAGTCAACAATCCATTAATTCTTCACAAACTTCACCGCCTCTCTACGATCTCCCAAATCCACAAGCACCACATAAATCCCACTACTCAAATTTGCCACATCTACCTCCGAATCTGTTCCGCTCAGCATCACCTGACCAGACAAATTTCTAATTTCAAAAGATGCTATACGCGCTTCACTCCGGATAGACAATAAGCCATCAGCAGGATTCGGCGAAACCGCTACCTTAGCCGCTGCCGCTTTTACGTTTTTGGTAGAAGTCGACATACTGCTAATGACAACACCTCCGAGTGCCGCTTCTTCCGCAGGATTGGCATTGGTTCCACGAATACTAAATCCGTACTGGACAAGTAATCCATTCGCTAATTCTGCGGCAGTTGCGCTTACGCTAAATGATCCGCTAGCAGGTAATGCGAGGACCTTAGCATCACCCAATGCATCTTGATAATCATTGGTTGGATCGAGGGCTTTGATGAAAAAATAGGCGGTATATCCTTCTGCTAGCGTACTTTTTACAACACTTCCAGAGAAGGTGAGATCCACTTCATTAAACGAAGTTCCAGGTTCTACAAAAGTGAGGGCTTCCATGTTTTTATTTCCCTCCATCGTGGTTTGATTGACCCAAAATGCATCGGTGGCGTTTTCCGCATAGGTATTAAAATTGGGTTGCAAAGTGATGGAGTTGTCTACAACATTAATCGTTGATTTCAAAAGAGGAACTTCCCAAGGACTTCCGAACTGATAGGCTCCTCCATCTGTCTCAAGATTAAACACATTCATAAAACCAATCCAACTTTGGGAAGCATCGAAGTCAATATTATTTTGCGCAAAAATAGTCGATACGCTTAGAAGAAAAACTAATAAAGAGGTAAAGATAATTTTCATAAAAATGATTTTAGAGGAATGAATAGGTGAATGAATTCAAAATACGACTCCGCTAAAATAATAAATTTTTATGATATTGTACCTAAAACACTTAGTGGTTTTGCTGAACGCTATTTCCGAATGAATAAACACTAGTAGAAACTAAAATTGTCCTTTTGCCCCTGTAGGAATCAACATATATTTTTAAAAAAAGATTGTTAGCTGCTACCTGTGGTAGCAAGCTGATCTACAAGTAGGCGTTCCGCCTACACAAGAACCACAAGAACCAGAAAGGAAAGAAAATAACAAACCCGCAAGAGAAGTAAATTATCTAAAAAAAGGATACTCATTTATCCCTGTAGGAATAAACATATATTTTTAAAAAAAAGATTGTTAGCTGCTACCTGTGGTAGCAAGCTGATCTACAAGTAGGCGTTCCGCCTACACAAGAACCAGAAAGGAAAGAAAATAACAAACCCGCAAGAGAAGTAAATTCTCCGAAGATAGGATATCCTGTAGGAATCAACATATATTTTTAAAAAAAGATTG
>CALLVY010000078.1 GCA_938015925.1 uncultured Saprospiraceae bacterium | reverse complement strand
AGAGTTTCCCTATGTCAATGGTGGATTATTTAGAGAGCAGCATCCGACGCCAGAGTTTACTCGGAAGTCCCGCACGATTATGTTGGAATGTGGCAACCTCGATTGGTCTGCCATCAATCCTGATATCTTTGGGTCGATGATACAAGCAGTCGTTACGCCCGAACATCGAGGTGGACTCGGTATGCATTATACTTCCGTTCCCAATATCATGAAAGTCATCGAACCTTTATTTCTCAATGACTTAAAAGCAACCTACGAACACGCCATCCAAAAGAAAAGAAAAGGCGACCGTATCAATGACTTAAATGATTTATTAAAAAGACTCCAAAGCCTTAAGATATTCGACCCTGCCTGTGGCTCGGGTAATTTCTTAATCATCGCTTATAAGGAATTACGAAAGCTAGAGATACAAATCCTAAAATCAAAAGGCGAACTAGAAGGCACTTATTCCGCAGGGAAATTAGACTTTGGAAATGAGATGCGCTCGGTGATTTCGCTCTCCCAATTCTACGGAATAGAGTTGGATGACTTTGCCCATGAGGTGGCTTCGCTATCGCTTTGGTTGGCAGAGCATCAGATGAATACTTTTTTCTTAAAAGAATTTGGTAGTACTAAACCGACGCTGCCTTTAGAGGATGGTGGACATATTGTTCATGGAAATGCGACAAGGTTGGATTGGGAAGAAGTGTGTCCGAAGGAGGAAGGGGCGGAGATTTATATTTTGGGGAATCCGCCGTATTTGGGTGCGAGAAATCAAAGTAGACAACAGAAAGAAGATATACAATTTGTATTTGGTAAAATGAAAGGTGTAAACAGTATAGACTATATCGGTTGTTGGTTTTATAAAGGTGCATTATTCAATGAGAAAAATGACTCACAATGTTCTTTTGTTTCAACTAATTCTATATGTCAAGGAGAGCAAGTTTCTCTTTTATGGAAACCTGTATTCCAATTAAAAAACGAAATTGGTTTTGCTCATAAATCATTTCTTTGGGCAAATAATGCTAAAAAAAATGCAGCTGTATATGTTATAATTGTAGGAATAAGAAAAGCAAATCATAAACCGAAATTACTTTTTCAAAACGGGATTCAAAAAACCGTAAAAAATATTTCTCCTTACTTAACTGAGAATAATAATGTAATTGTTAAGAAGAGAAATGAGCCCTTCACCGATGTCCCCTCACTAGTTTTTGGAAATCAAGCAATTGAAGGAGGCAATCTTATTCTAAATAAGGAAGAGAAAGAGCTATTAATCAAATCAGATTTTAAAGCTAAGGATTTTATTAGACCCTTATATGGTGCATTTGATTATTTAAATGGAGGAGAACGTTGGTGTATTTGGATAAAGGAAGAACAACTTGAGGACGCTATTAAAATTCCTTCAATTAAAGAGCGAATAAATAAGGTAAGGGAATTTAGAAAAACTGGAGGAGAGGTTGCAAGGTCTTTAATTCATATTCCATATAGATTTAGATATATCCACGAGGGATTAAAAAATGTATTAATTCTACCTAGAACTACAAGTGAACGAAGAGAATTCTTAGTTGTAGGTTTTCTAAAAAGCAATTCCGTTATAACAGATGCAGCACAAGTAATCTATGACCCTGAACCATTCGTTTTCAGTATTTTATCATCAAAGTTACATATGTGTTGGGTAAAAGCTGTCGCAGGAAGACTAAAAATGGACCCTCGTTATTCAAATTCTCTTTGTTACAACACATACCCATTTCCAATTTTAGATAAAAGTAAAAAATCTGAATTAGAAAACCATGTTTACAAAGTATTAGAACAACGAGAAAAAAACTCCGAAAAAACCCTAGCCCAACTCTACGACCCCGACAAAATGCCCGACGGCTTACGCCAAGCCCATCATGAACTCGACCAAGCGGTAGAGCGGTGTTATCGGGAGGAGCCGTTTACGTCAGATGAAGAACGGTTGGCTTACTTATTTAAGCTCTATGAAAAGATGATAGCGGAGGAGCAGGAGCGGGATACCTTATTTGCGCAGCAGAAGAAGACAAGAAAGAAAAAGAAAAAAACAACGACATAACTAATATAATTTTCTCATCTCATAATTAAAACAAAAAAATGAAATTGCGATTTAACTTATTATGGTTAGCCCTTTTTGCAACCACCTTCACCTTTGGAAACTCTGATAAAATATTAGTCACTCAAACTACTGTGAAAATTAATTCTGTAAGTACCGAGGAACTCTACTTTGGTTTTGCCGAAGGCGACCAAATCATATTTAATTTTGAATTATTAAAAGGAAAGAATCTAAAAGAATTGGAAGTTTTTGCCTATCCTAATTCTTCAGTTTTTATGGATTTTAAAACTAAAAAGATAAAGGACAAGGTCATTCAGGTTAATGAAGCAGGAATTTATAAATTCAAATTTAAGAATGGGGCAATTAAAGCTAGAGTATGTAGGATAACCATTGAACGAATTCCAGCAAGTCCTGAAAGCGAAGAATTTAACTCAAATGTTTTTTGGAAAACACTTACCGATACATCCTATTATACTGTTCAAGAAAATTATTTGATAGATAAAAAATATACTACAAAGACAATTGTTCCGTCCACCGAATACTATATAAATAGCGGTGCAAATGCTACACTAATGGGAGGTAAATCAAGAATTTCTTTTCCAGTTAATTTACCCAAAAATACAATAGAGTGGTATTACCAATTTACAGCCTCTCGCGAAAAATCTGATATTGAAAAAGCAGGAAAGTCATTTAATTTAGTGGGTGATTTATCGGCGCTTATTGACCAGTCAGGAATTACAAAATTAGGGATAGAAGCATTGACCCAACCA
>CALLVY010000077.1 GCA_938015925.1 uncultured Saprospiraceae bacterium | reverse complement strand
CAAGCTCGGCACAAGCCTTTTTTGCTGACTCTTCGTTGCAAAATCAGTCGATATACCCGGCATAACTCCTGATTTTACGCCTCGATTCAGTAAAAAATAGCCTCCTCAATATTTCATAAATAATTTTGCGCTCTTACTTAGCGCTCTACATTTCTTTCTATTTCCTTAAAAAGTCCTAATTTAGCGCGCTTTAAGAGAACTTTTCTCTGAAGAGAGACGTATGCTCTAATATTCAAACACTAGCCAAGTTTAATAGATCTAACAGCAATCGCAAATCACAAACAATGAGTAAAATAAATATCACCTTGCCAGATGGTAGTATCCGAGAATACGATAGTGGGGTTACCAGTATGGAAATTGCCCAATCGATAAGTGAAGGATTGGCGCGTAATGTCTTATCTGCAAAAGTAGATGGCGAAGTATGGGATTCCATGCGTCCAATCCAACAAGATTCCAAGGTGCAGTTATTGACCTGGAGAGATGCGGAAGGGAAAGCCACTTTTTGGCATTCTACTGCTCACCTGATGGCTGAAGCATTAGAAGTGATTTATCCAGGCGTTAAGTTGGGAACTGGGCCTTCTATTGAAAATGGTTTTTACTATGATGTAGATGCTGGGGATCAGACAATCTCTTCGGATGATTTTAAAAAGATCGAAGATAAAATGTTGGAATTGGCTCGCCAAAAGAACGAGTTTATCCGCAAAGATATTTCTAAAGAAGATGCCTTGACTTATTT
The DNA here is from genome assembly GCA_938015925.1 of uncultured Saprospiraceae bacterium. Classification (GTDB taxonomy): domain Bacteria; phylum Bacteroidota; class Bacteroidia; order Chitinophagales; family Saprospiraceae; genus CALLVY01. The sequence continues at coordinate 4,789 of CALLVY010000077.1, read as the reverse complement.
CCGGGAAAAAGGAGATGAGTATAAAATCGAATTGATCGAAAAGCGAGGCCCGGATGAGGCATTGACTTTGTATGAACAAGGAAACTTTGTAGACCTTTGCCGTGGACCACACCTTCCGAATACTTCTAAAATCAAAGCAATCAAGATGATGAAGGTGGCTGGAGCATATTGGCAAGGAGACGATAGTCGCCAACAAATGACTCGGGTCTATGGGATTTCTTTTCCACAGCAAAAGGAATTGAAGCAATACTTGTTGATGTTGGAAGAAGCGAAAAAACGCGATCACCGAAAGTTGGGCGCAGAATTAGAGTTGTTTATGTTTTCGGAAAAAGTAGGAGCGGGGCTTCCGATCTGGTTGCCCAAAGGCGCAGCATTGCGGAACCGCTTAGAAAACTTTCTAAAAGACGAACAAGTAAAAAGAGGTTACCAACCCGTAATAACGCCTCACATTGCCAAGAAAGAATTGTACATGACTTCCGGGCATTGGGAAAAATATGGAGAAGATAGTTTTCAACCCATCAATACGCCTAAAGAAGGAGAAGAGTTTTTACTCAAACCGATGAACTGCCCACATCACTGTGAAGTGTATGGCCACAAGCCGCGTTCTTATCGCGAATTGCCCGTGCGGTTTGCAGAGTTTGGAACGGTCTATCGTTATGAGCAAAGTGGAGAATTACATGGACTTACTCGGGTACGAGGTTTTACGCAAGATGATGCCCACCTCTTTTGTACACCCGATCAGTTGAAAGAAGAATTTCTGAGCGTTTTGGAATTGACTACTTACGTGATCAAGAAAATGGGCTTTGATAATTTTACCGCTCAAATTTCTTTACGAGATCCAGAAAATAAAGCCAAGTATATCGGTTCTGATGAAAACTGGGAAAAAGCCGAACGCGCGATTATTGAAGCGACGCAGGAAGTTGGTTTAGAAACGATAACGGAAACAGGTGAGGCGGCCTTCTATGGCCCTAAGTTGGATTTTATGATCAAAGATGCCTTAGGTCGATCGTGGCAGTTGGGAACGATTCAGGTAGATTACAATTTGCCAGAGCGATTCGAATTAGAATACATCGGCTCTGATAATCAGGCACACCGTCCGGTGATGATTCACCGAGCACCTTTTGGTTCTATGGAAAGATTCATTGGCGTATTGATTGAACACTGTGCGGGTAAGTTTCCGTTGTGGTTAACGCCAGATCAGTTTGCCCTATTGCCAATCAGTGAGCGCTTTGAAGGCTATTGTAAGGAAATAAAAAACAAATTGGCGGAACACGATATCCGTGGATTTATCGATAACCGTGGCGAAACGATCGGGCGAAAAATTCGGGATACAGAATTGAAGAAAATTCCGATTATGTTGATCGTTGGAGAGAAGGAAGTGGAAGAAGGAAAAGTATCTGTTCGCCTGCAAGGCGAAGGAGATCAGGGATCTAAAACGCTTGCCGAATTTGTAGATTATTTTAATGGCCTACTGGCAGATTGATAAACAAGAAAGAGTGCTGTTACGAATGCTGAATCAAGCATTCGTAACATGCTCAACACTTGAGTGTTTATAATACTATTAGTAAAAACCACTGTCACAAAACTCTTCTTTTTTTTAATCAACCTTGTCCCTCCAATTGTATCTTGAAGTCATCTACAGAGAAAAATCCTACCACAAGAAACAAAGTAGCCCAATCCACGTATCTTTAAAAAGTTAACCCATATCAGGTATAACAAGGAGGCTGGAATAATATATTTGAATTATTTTTATCTATTTAGGCTCCTTTTCTGTTAATTATTGCATGATATTTGTTAATATTTCATTAAACAGCTACCCGTTTACTTGATATGTTAGTTGCTTTAGCTTAATTTGTAAGCACGAGTATTTAAAAACCCTAAAAGACAATTATCAATTTATATGAAGCAAACTTTACTTACCCTTTTTCTTAGCATTTTCTTAATTGGTTTGGCAAATGCCCAGGTCACAAGTTCTAGTCATGGACTAATTGCTCAGCATCAGACAGTGGGTAAAGGAAAGTTGGCCATTTATCCCAATCCAGCATCGGACTATATTCAGTTGACAGATACGGATGAAGTAGCTCAAATTATTATCTATAATGTAGTGGGCAAAAGAATGAAGACGTATGAGTTTGTAGAGGATAAAAAATATTCTGTTATTGATTTGCCAAATGGACTTTACCTCATTCAATTTGTGGGAATCAATAGCAAAATCATTTCCACCCAACGACTTAGCAAACGCTAAAACTACTTTTAAAGTACTATATAAAAACTAAGCCCTTGATTGAATCCAATCAAGGGCTTAATTTTTTTCCTGCCGAGTATCTGTCTAATTTTCTAAATCATCCGGCACTTCGATCCTATCTACCATTTGATTCAAAGGAATACCGTCTTTGTCGAGGATGATAATCTCTACCCGACGATTAAATTGCCGACCAACTTCCGTATCGACTCCATTCTGTAATTCATTTTTAGCAATCGGATTTTCTTCGCCAAAGGTTTCTGTTCGGAGGCGATCCGTAGAAATGCCTTTTGATACGAGGTATCGTTTGGCAGAGTTCGCTCGTCTCAAAGACAGTGCATCATTATAGCTATTGCTTCCCTTCGCATCGGTATGGGCTCGCAGGGTAACCTGATAGTCAGGAAACTCTCTTAAAATGCCATACAATTCATTCAATTGTCTTTGTGACTCCTGCCTAAGATTGGATCGGTCAAAATCAAAGAAGATGTTTTTTATGGAATTCAAGATGGATCGAGGCCTTGGAATCTGATTACACGCACAAGAATTGAAGGTCGCTGGATCAATAACATAGCCATTGTAACCTGCTTGATTGACTTTAGCCGCGACTTTACGAGCATCCGAGTCTGATTCGTAAGTGCCCAGGTAATAGCGATGAAATCCAAAAGCATCTAAGGAGTAATAAACATTGCTGCCTATTTCGTTGAAATAATTGAGATCTACTTTTTCTTCAAAAACACCAACCTGGATAAACCAATTCCCAGACTGTGCATTGGTAGAAAAAGCCATTAGTAGTAAAAAGAAAATGGGGTTAATTTTTTTTCTCATCATAGTATGTTTAACGTTTTGAAAAAATACTGCTAAGTAAAAAGATTCGAATAACAGCAGTCAACGAACCTAATTTCTTATTTAGTCTATCAAACTAAATATTTAATTCTTGTATTTTCATAAAAAAAGTAAGAAAAATGAAAATTTTCCAGTGTGCTTGATTTTTGGAAAAGTCACAAAACCGAAAGTGAAATGGGGAGTAGATTGGTGAAGAAAAGGATCCTTTAGAGTTGACAATTTGCAAGAGATAAATTTCTGTGACTTGATCTTGTAAAGAGATTTCAAAAGAATGGAATCCTTAAATGATGGATTGCTGGTCTTGCCTGTTTAGTTTTTCTTGTAGATTGTAAAGGCGGAGAGGTTTTTTTAGAAAGCAAATATTTCTTATTCAATCATTGAGTAAACGGGTGCAATGATTAAATAAAAAATAGATTAGCGGCTTCGATAATTCCTAAATACAAATTTATACTTCTGTAAATAATAAATTGTATGCTTTTAGGCAATGCTTCCCTTTTTTTATAAGTAAATTAGCTTTTGTCAAAAAAAATACAAAATGAAGAGCTATTCTAAATTAAATCCTTTTGTTACCGTCCTGATTTTAATGATCCTCGTATTGGCTTCTGCTTGTTCGGTAAGCCGTAAGAGTGGAGCGGAGAAACCTTTTACGAAGTTGAATAGTAAGGAACAGGTCTATCAACTTTTCGAAGAGGAAAAAAAATACGCTAAAGAGACGCAATGGTTTACAGACATGCGACCAGAGAAACAAGCAAAGGATTTGGCTTACTACGAACAAGTCCTCGGAAAACTAGATCAAATAGATCGCAATAGCCTTTCTTCCAAAGACCAAATCAACTACGAAATTTTCCATTTCATCATCGATGATAAAGTCAAACGAATCGAGTTTGAAGATTACCTCATGCCTTTCAATGCGGAAGGAGGATTTTTTACAGCATTGACTTTTGGTCAACGCCGCTTTCGCTTCAATCGCTATCGCGATTACCAAAGTTATCTCGTGATGTTGTCCAGCTTCAAAGCTTATATGGAACAGAATATGGAAAATATGCGCACGGGCTTAAGCAAAGGAATCACCCAACCCCGATTGATCGCAGAAGGCTACCATGCATTGATCGCACCCTTTTTGAATACCAGTGTGGAAGAGAGTTTTTTCTACGAACCTTTTACCCGTATCCCCGAAAAAATTTCCGAAACCAGTCGAATGGAATTGCAAGAAGATGCTCGGAGAATAATCCAAGATAGTGTACTCGCGGTTTATCAGGATTTCGATCAGTTTATGAAGAAAGAATACCTGCTAAAATGTCGACAAGAATTGGGCATTACAGAACTTCCCGAAGGAGAAGCTTATTACAATCACTTGGTACGTTATTTTACTACGCTAGACATAACACCAGAAGAAATTTATAAAACCGGAGAACAAGAAGTTGCAAGGATCGAAGCAGAAATGCAAAGTGTCATTGCGGAAACTGGATTTACCGGAAGCTTTTCGGCCTTCCTGAATTTTCTGCGAACAGACGAACAATTTTATCCTAAAAGCGCAGAAGATTTACTCATGCATGCCGCCTATATTTCCAAGCGGATAGATGGTTTGTTGCCTAACTATTTTTACCACTTGCCGCGATTGCCTTACGGAGTACAACCGGTGCCAGAAGACATCGCCCCCAATTATACTTCTGGTCGATATTCCCCCGGTTCTGTCAGCGCTCA
>CALLVY010000076.1 GCA_938015925.1 uncultured Saprospiraceae bacterium | reverse complement strand
CCTCAATCTGAACAATGTGTTTTTTGGCCACCGCAAAAGATTTATGCACCTGCATGAAATCTGCCTCCGAAAAGGAAAGTAATAAATCCGAAATCTTTTCTCTAACGCTTATCGTTTTTTCTTCCTGTACGACCTTGGTGTAATTTCCTGCGGCCTCCAGATAGAGAATGTCAGCAAGGTTGACCTGAATGTGTTTTTTATCGCTGCGGAGAAAAATGCTTTTAGTTGGTGGATTGGGAATAGGGCCAGGGTTAAGAGATGGGGGAGAAGCAATCGCTTTATTGACCGCTTTTAGAAAACGTTCAAAGCTAAAAGGCTTGAGGAGGTAATCTACGATATTGAGTTCATAGCCTTCTAAAGCAAATTCTTTATAAGCAGTGGTGACGATCACCTTGGGCGGAGCGGTCAGGGTTCGCAGAAATTCAAAGCCTTTGAGTTTTGGCATATTGAGGTCTAGGAAAATAAGATCCACTTGATGTTGATTGAGGTATTCAATGGCTTCCAGGGCATCGTAGCAATTTTTCATTAACTGAAGATTGGGCAAAAGATCAGCATAGCCCTTGATGATATCATGGGCGATGTATTCATCGTCAATAATGAGGTATTTTATCATTTAAGGTTTAAAGTTAGTTGTGCTTGATAAATCGTGTTGGTCGTCGACAAATGCAGGTGATGTTTTTTGGGATAGACCAATTCCAATCTGCGTTGAAGATTTTTTAACCCAATCCCTGCCTCCGAGTTTTCCTCTTCTGGATCAAAATTGTTTTCTATAGAAAAACTTAAATCATCTCCTTTGGCAGAAAGTCGAATGTGAATGAAGGCATTGGATTTTAAATTTTCCACGCCATGTTTAAACGCATTTTCCAATAAAATAATAAACAACAAAGGGCGAATGCGTAAGCCACTCTGCGGAACATCCACTTCAAAGGTAAGGTCTATTTCTTTATGGTAGCGCATTTTATGCAAGGCCATATAGTTTTTGAGATATTCTATTTCTTCCTCCAGTAAAACAAACTCTTTTTGCCCCTCATAAATACTATAACGCATCATGTCAGAGAGTTGAAGAATCAATGCTTGTGCCTGCTTTGGGTCTTTGTCTACCCAGCCATAAAGGCTATTTAGAATATTGAAAAAGAAATGCGGATTGACTTGGCTTTGCAAATGCATCATTTCCGTCTTTGCCTTTTCATTTTTGAGTTGGATGATCAAACGGGCTTGTGTAAATATCCAGCGCGCAATGACCAAAAACAAAAGCAAAAAATAAAAAAGGAGGACAGAAGCATAGAGATCACTATCCGGATAATCGTCTTCATGCAATATAATCATAATCCCCGCTACGATAAAAAAGCCCCAATAGCCCCAAGTCGGAATCCGCCAATTTTTATTTCTTAAGCTTTTAATCATACCCAAAAATAAGCGAAGCATCGCTCACTCGCAAATTACTTGACAAACAGATTCGATTTAGGGATGAATGGCTGCAGGACTATATCCAAATGCCTGATTCGGAGCCAAGGGGATTTGTATCCCTGAAATCGAGTCGATGATCCCTGTTGTTTAGAAGCTAGGGATTGGGCGGATATATTTGTGGGAGAAAAGAAAAGATTCCTAGTTAAGAATAAAAAAATGCATCCGATGACCCAACTAAGTATTTCCAATCTCTCCAAAACTTACTCCAACGGAGTAAAAGCCTTAGATCAAATTTCTCTGGATATCCCCAGAGGAATGTTTGGTCTCTTAGGTCCCAATGGCGCAGGAAAATCGACCCTGATGCGAACCATCGCTACGCTGCAAGAAGCCGATGAAGGCCGTATTCGCCTTGGCGATTTAGACCTTTTAAAAGAGAAAGAGGAGGTGCGAAAAATCCTGGGCTACCTCCCACAGGAATTTGGCCTTTATCCGAAGATTTCTGCGGAAGTCCTTTTGAATCACCTGGCTGTTTTAAAAGGATTGACGAAGAAAAAAGAACGCCAGGAATTGGTCGGGCAATTGTTACACAAAACCAATCTCTACGATGATCGAAAGAAAAACCTGGGCGGATTCTCTGGCGGCATGAAACAGCGTTTTGGTATCGCTCAAGCCTTATTGACCAATCCCCAACTCTTGATCGTAGATGAGCCAACGGCTGGATTAGACCCCGTCGAGAGAAATCGTTTTTACAAACTCCTTTGCGAATTGGGAGCGCACTGCATCATTATTTTGTCGACGCACATTGTACAAGATGTCAAAGAACTTTGTTCCAAGATGGCGATCATTCGGCAGGGAAAAGTTTTGGTACAGGGGAGTCCTTTGGATTTGATGGAAGAGGTGCAAGGGAAGGTTTATAAAAAGCAGATTAGCGTAGACGAGTTGGAAGATCATAAACAGGAATTTGAAGTCATTGCAGATCGATTATTGATGGGGCAGCCGATCATTCATATTTATTCGGAGCATCCTCCGGGGAATGGTTTTATTCCCTTGCAGGTAGAATTGGAAGAAGTTTATTTTTCTCATGTTTTTGGGAAAGTAGGGAAATAAAGGCGCTAAAAAAAAACTCTTAGGACTTAACTTTTGGTTCTAGGTGAATTCATTTGATCAAAATATTTTATAGTAACACAAGGGAAGTAGGTATTAAAAGCCATTTGCTCGCCTATTGCTAGATTTTCGTAGAAAATCTAGCAAATAACTCTGCGAAATCAGCGAAACCGACAGAGGAGGTTCATAAGCGATAGCGAACTAAATCTGCGGGACACCTTTTTGTTTTAATTTTCTCTTTTTATTCTAAACCCAATGAATTCATTTAGAACGTAACTTTTATTCAATCGAGCAATTATGATGTGGTACGAAATTTTCAAATTCGAAATTAAATACAGAGCAAAAAGAGTAGAGACCTATCTCTATTTTGTCTTGCTTTTTTTATCTGCACTAGGTGCCTTTGATGGGATCATGCAAGGACAAGATATAGGAATGGACAAAGAAAATGCACCTTATGTGGTCGCCAAAATAATGGCCATTATGTCTGGTGGTTTTTAAAAGAATAGGGATGCAAAACAAATTTTGGTTTTGCATCCCTACTTAATCCTTTTGCCCGAAAATCAAAGCTTCTCCGCGACCATCACATAAGTCGGATAGGCATAAGACGTCTTATCTAAAATTTCCTTTAGCATAAAACCACTGAGTTCTAATAAAAGACGTATTTCTTCTTTTAAAAATGTTCGAAGAATAGAAGTGTCTTCTCCCAGAGCAACCCATTCTCCCGCTACTTTTTTATAATAATTGGCTACCCAGTTTACCGTCATGCCTTGTTCCAAATCCAAGGTCCATACCCCTTTTCGCAGGTAATCAATACCTTGATAAGAAGCCTCGTGATTGACGTTTTTGTCTCGAATAATTGCTGGAAGAAATCGCTCCGCATCTATAAAGTCAAAACAAAAGATTCCGCCGCTTTGCAGGTTTTTATAAGCACTGGTAAAAGTATCTTTGACTTCCGAATTGTGTTTTAGATAACTGATGGTTCTTCCTGGCATGAGTATCCCTGTTACGGGGGCTTTCAATTGGAAAGAACGCATATCTCCTTGGATGAAATCGACGCCTTGAATTTTCTTTTGTGCAATCGCGATCATTTCCTCGCTGAGATCCATACCGATATATTGGTATCCATTTTTATGAAAAATACCTGCTAAATTTCCTGTTCCACTACCGATTTCTAATAAGTTTTTTTTGTTGTGTTTTTGGAATATTGGGCTGTAAAAATGGTATTCCGATGGATAGTCCATGAAAGTGTGATACATGGCTTCGTAGACTTGGGCAAGTTGGGTGTAGAGAGAAGACATGTGAGATGGCTTAGGTTAAAGAAAAAGAAACATTATTTGAAGAAGTATTTGTAGAGGGAAAGATACACGATCCGTTTTTGTCTTTTGTGCATTTTACTCTTTTTTATTCTAAAATAAAAATGCTCCGTCTTCTGTTCGTTTCCAAACTAGCCCCAATGACTCATGTAGAATAGGCCTTGCCCTGTCCTTGAAAGATGCTAAATTAGATTTGCTAAAAAGATTGGGTTGCCTACTCTATTTAGGATTTTCGGCGTCCTCCTTTTCAAAAACCCGGATCGGACAAGATGTTTTTTGGGTTTAGGATCAAGGATCATGTATAAAACAAAATTAATCCGGTGGTTTATGAAATATTCCTTTCCGTGGGATAATTACTTGAGCTATCCGTAGGGATTATTCAACAGGTACAATACCCAATAAGCCTTTTGGTTTTTAAAATATTTTGGTCTTTCGTTTTGAGGATTAAGTATATCTTTTTTTCCGTTGAGGTGTTGGCGTCATCTTTGATCATCCTAATTTCCAAATCATAATTTTTACCGATATAGCAAAAACTGATGTAGTTTAGGTTTTCGAAAATATAATCTTGAGTTTCTTTCCAGATAAAATTTTGCTGCTTTCCACTGATGTTTAGCAACACTTTTTTCATAAGCTTATCTGTTATCAAAAAAGCCTTCTTGGCATTCGTTTCCTCTGGAGAGAAAAGACAAGCGCAGCTATTTGGACTAGCCCCTTGCGGTCTTTTCGAGGTGGAAATAAATTGAAAACTAGGAAGGGAAGGTTTTGCTTCCCGCATGTTCCAGATCAGTGTTTCTTGTTGGTCGTAGATGCCGAGCCATCCGGTATCATCGAGGATCAATAATTTTTTTCCTCCAGTACTTTCCGTAGACCAAAGAGCGCTGCCGTTTTTTTTATATAAACACAAATTACCGTCCCGTTGAAATCGCAATTGACACGAAGAACCATTGCCTTGGGTACCCAAAGACCAAACGTGACTCAGCTCATAATTTTCAAAAAATCGGCCATCATCAGATAGTTCATGTTTTTCTATTTTTTTGACCACCAGGTCTCCAGAGTATTCTACCATCAAAAGGTATTGATGGTTATTGGATACCAGGCAGGTGTTTCCTTG
>CALLVY010000075.1 GCA_938015925.1 uncultured Saprospiraceae bacterium | reverse complement strand
AAACCAAAAAGAAAATAGAATAAGCAGTAACTTCACCTATCAATCTAAAACATTTCCTGATCCACAAACGCAGATTTTTAAAATGGCAAAAGAGAAAAAAGAAGCAGCAATCCGAGCAGACCTGGAAGAACTCTATCAAAGGCAATCTTTTCTAAAAGATGAAAATCGACAAAAAGCGGTTCAAAAAAGACACGACAAAGGCCAAAGAACTGCCCGCGAAAACATTCTGGATTTATGCGACCCAGATAGTTTTGTAGAATTGGGAGGCCTGATTGTAGCTGGACAAAAAGGAAGACGGAGCCAACAAGAACTCATGGAAAAAACACCTGCTGATGGTTTGGTCACGGGGATCGCTACGGTCAATGGAGATTTATTTGGAGTGGAAGCTGGCAAGTGTATGATCTTGAGCTACGACTATATGGTGATGGCAGGAACCCAGGGCGGTTTCAATCACAAGAAAACAGATCGAATGATGACCTTGGCCAAAAAAGCAAAAAAACCAATTGTCTTTTTTGTCGAAGGTGGTGGTGGCCGACCGGGGGATGTCGATTTCAATCCTATTGTGGTCGGTGGATTAGACCTTTCTACCTGGGCAGAATTTTGCCGACTCAGTGGAACAGTGCCCAGAATAGCCATCGCTTCTGGTTATTGTTTTGCGGGCAATGCCGCCATTGCGGGTTGTGCAGACGTGATCATTGCGACTAAAAATATTTCTATCGGCATGGGAGGCCCGGCGATGATTGAGGGAGGTGGCTTGGGAAAATTTGATCCTAAAGAAATTGGCCCCGCAGAGATGCAATCTAAAAATGGGGTCATCGACATTCTCGTGGAAGACGAAGCAGAAGCGGTCGCCGTCGCCAAAAAGTACCTCTCCTATTTTCAGGGAGATTTAAAAAACTGGACTTGTACCGCGCAAAGTGAATTGAGAAAACTCATTCCCGAAAATCGAAAATTTGCTTATGATGTATTAAAAGTCATCAATGGTCTTTGTGATGAAGGTTCGGTGTTAGAATTGAGAAAAGACTTTGCTAAAAATATGATTACGGCTTTGGCAAGAATCGAAGGAAAAGCAGTGGGAATCATTGCCAATAGTACGCGACATTTGGGCGGAGCGATTGATAGCGATGCCGCCGACAAATATGCCCGTTTCACTCAACTTTGTAATGCCTTTGGCTTGCCTATTGTATCGCTTTGCGATGCTCCAGGTTTTATGGTGGGGCCCGACTGTGAAAAAACGGGAATGGTTCGACATGCTTCTCGAATGTTTTTGGCGGGTGCTGCGCTTAGCGTCCCTTTACTCACCGTAGTTCTTCGCAAAGCTTATGGCCTTGGCGCCATGGCGATGGCAGGCGGAAGCCTGCACGAATCCTTTTTTACCATCTCCTGGCCTACTGGAGAATTTGGTGCAATGGGATTAGAAGGTGCGGTACAGTTGGGTTATAAAAAAGAGTTGGAAGCCGTGGAAGATCCGGTAGCGCAAAAGGCGCTTTATGAAAAACTAGTCCAAAAAGCTTATCGAAAAGGCCAGGCCATCCATGCGGCGGCTTCGCTGGAGTTTGACGAAGTTATTGATCCTGCGGATACGCGCAAATGGATTAGTACCGCCTTAGCTAGTATTCCTAAAAAAACCGACCGATACGATGAGCATCGGTTTATTGATAGTTGGTAAATTAATCCTTGCCTTATCAATGAACATTTCACAAACGAAGCACATCTCTTAAAAAAAAAGAGCCAATCTGAATGTCAGACTGGCTCTTTTTCTTTAACTATTTAAAAAAGCTTGGAGACTAAAACATCACTCCATCTGGTGCATAAATCTTTTCGGTATTGCTGTAAATTCTTGCCCCTTTTTGTTTCTTATTTTTCTGGATACTTATGCGCTGACTGTGTTCTCTTTTGAACATTGGCTTCGTTTCAATGGACACGCCATCCAAGAGATTTCCGTAGCGGAAACAAATATTTTCCCAGGTATATCTTTTCATTGCATATTCTTGAAGTTGTTGAGAAACAGCAATCAAAGGTTGTCTATCAATTTGTAATAAAAGCTGTCTCAATTCTTCTACGGTTGAGAAAAAGATCGCTTGATTATTAGTTGTTACTCGATTGTAAATTACATCAAAAGATAAAATTGGCAAACCGAGGTACATGGCTTCTACTAAAGAAGGATTGGTTCCTCCGGCGCTATGGCCATGCAAGTAGTAAAAGGCATTGGATCGCAAAAGGTCTAATTCTTTTTGCTCGTAAATGGGATCAAGCAAAACAATATTTGCCGTATTCTTATATTCTTCTAAAAGATCAATTCCGTACTGACTATTTTTCCAATTACCAACGATCACTAATTTATTTTGAGGCACTTTCGCAAAGGCTTCTAAAATTATATGCAAATGATTTTCGGGTTCGATACGCGCTACTTTGAAAGCATATTTTCCATCGAGGAAAGGGTATCTCTGAATATCTTTTTGGGCAATGGTTACCTTTTTGACATGGTCTGCACCATACTCGATGAGGTGACTATCAATATTGTATCTTATCTTGGCATAGGCTTTTAGAATTCGGTTATCGGTAATGATTTCGTCGCAATATTTGCAAGCAATGCGCTCACTAAACATCAGGTATTTCTTGATCGCCCAATTCCATTTTGGACGACGCCATTCCAAGCCATCAATATTTAAAATAATTTTTTTATTGGGCCAGATCATTTTTAGAATCGGAATAAAAAGACCGGCAGAAATCCCAAGGACCAAAAGAACATCTGCGTAAAAAAGGGCATGCACCATAGAGTACAAATCGTAAAAAATACTCTGCCAACCATTCGCTTTCATCGGAACATACTTCAATCTAGCTCCCTTCCAGTTCGCCATTTGATCCTCTCTCTTATAAGCCACGCCACTACAGTATACCGTCATGTCAAATCTTTCATTAAGATTTTCAACCATATAATGAACTAAAGTTTCAAAGCCGCCATACTTGGCAGGAACTCCTACCGTACCAATCACTGCTAATTTTTTCTTTGTCGATTTCATGTGTATTCCTTTTCTTTTTTTGCCTGGCTTGGGGAGGAGTAAAGCGGAGCAACTGCAC
>CALLVY010000074.1 GCA_938015925.1 uncultured Saprospiraceae bacterium | reverse complement strand
TTATTAATTGACATCTACTAAGTAGGAGGACAGGATGATGTTGAATTAGCTTCAAGTGGATTTTTAGAACCAGATGAGGTGAAAACCGCAGTCATAGCCTAGCTATGGCGAAGATTTTCCACGAAATATAGGCTAAAAAGCTGCCGAAGATAATCAATGATAATTTTGTTCATCTACTTAAATGCTTTTAAACCCAGATGGTTCAACTAAAAAGCCAGTACAAAGATCATTCCTCGTACTGGCTTTTGGTTTAGCCAAGGCTAAAATATCGCAAAGACTTGCTGAATTGGATTAAATGCTACTTGAGTAAGAGCGAACCCGTACCCGCTAAATAGCCTTTATTGTAAACTTCAACCGTATATTTTCCATCGCTAAATGGCGTATTGGGTTCCCAAAGGAAACAACCAACCATTGCATCATTGACATAATCCAATTCTTTTATTTGCGTGTAGCGAATTTCTTCGTTGGAAGCACCACTGGTCATAATTCCTGATCCCAAGTTTTCTACTGCCAAGGTTTCCCCAATTGGATTGATCAATCGAACATAAAATTTTTCAGTACCCGGCACGGTCACTTCATTTTGAGTAGTAGTAAAACAAACTTTTATTCGATCTGTTTTATCCGCAGAACGAGTCTTCGCAGGTTTTCCACTTTTCTTAACCTTCCAGGAAGTAGCCGTTACATCCATTACTTTTACGACAGAGGCCTGGGTTACTTTTTCATTCAATTTCGCTTTTTCGTTTTCCAAAGATTCTTTTTCACTAACTAAGGCTGCCTTAGCGGTGACCAACTCTGTGTTCATCGTGCGTTGAGAACTAAGATCGGTTTCAAGTACCTTTTTGTCTTGTGCCAATTTTACATTCTGCTGCTCCAATAATTCTTTCTCCTGTTTGAGTTGAGTGACTTCTGTTACATAACCATCTAGTTGACTTCGCAGACCGCTCATCATCTCTTGTACCTCTGCTAATTCTGTTTTGGATTTCCTTCCTTGTCCAATCAGACGGCTGATCTTATTCTTTTTCTCCTGCAATTCTTGCTTTTGCTGATCGATTAAGGCATTCAATTCTTCATTGCCTGTTTTCATCGACTCTAATTCCGATAAGGCTTCGTAATATTGCTTTTCTAGTTCTAATTTCAATTTCGCACTGTCATCTACTTCCTGCGTTAGTCGAGCATTTTCCTTTTCATGGTGCATTTTATTATTGTACAATAAAAAGGCATTGATCCCCAAAAGACCAATGATAATGGCAGCTACTATCGCTGTGAAATTAGTTTTTGATTTAGTTGTGCTCATGATTGATTTTTTAAGTTTTGAATTTAGTTTTTTTAACAACTTCTCTATAAAAAGGGGCAGATTTGGGAAAGGGCAAAAGCCCAATGATTGTCAATTTTTCACAAAATTAAGGAAATTAATAAGGCAAAAATATTTAATACAAATTATTTTTCCTCCAAATCCCTTATTTTACGGCCAAAATAGCGCCAGTTTTTCCTCGCAAAGCCTATTTTTAAGCATCAGGTTTTCCTGAAGCGGAAAGTATTGGCGCCTAAAAGCGCCTGTTTAAATATTGATAATTACGCCAAGCAACTTATATTAGCCCGCGAGGTTTATCCTCCTAAGATGACTTTTTGGGGAATAACGTTGCATAAGGCGCTATTTGAATTACAAAAATTGTTTTAAAATAGAGCTTCGTTCCCGATATTTCATCGGGACACTTAGCACTAAATTAGTTCGTACCTTATGTACCTCCTAGTGTCGGTTTCAAGCTCCATTTTATCACCACCTCTACAAAAACTCCATTCTAATGTTTGAAAAACTCGATTTGACCAATGTATTATTCCTGGATATTGAAACGGTTTCGAATACGCCAGATTATGAATCCCTGTCAGAAACCATGCAAGGGATGTGGAAAATCAAGAGCCGACAGATTCTGAGGAAAAAAGCAGAGGAGATGACGGAAGAGGAAAGTATTGAACTATTTCCGGAGCGGGCGGGCATCTTTGCAGAATTTGGAAAGATTGTGTGTATCTCGGTTGGGATCGTTGTGCGGAAGCCGGAAACTCAAGAATTGATCGTGCGTTTAAAGTCCTTTGCCAGCGATGATGAAAAAAAGCTGTTACAGGATTTTGCAGGTTTAGTCGAACAGTATTACAACAATACCAGCAGACATTATATGTGTGGCCACAATCTCCGAGAATTTGATGTTCCCTACATCTGTCGACGGATGGCGATTAATAGAATGGCTTTGCCGGCAGCATTGGATATTTCAGGTAAAAAACCGTGGGAAACCAAACACCTTTTGGATACCCTGGAAATGTGGAAATTTGGAGATTTTAAAAACTATACTTCACTGAAACTTTTATGCGCCGTATTCGGAATCCCTTCCCCAAAAGACGATATCGACGGTAGTGAAGTCGGAGGCGTCTATTGGAAAGAAAAAGACTTGGATCGTATTGCCCGCTATTGCGAAAAAGATGTATTGGCGGTCGTCCAACTACTACTGAGTTATATGCGATTGCCTTTATTGACCGACGACGAAATTGTGATTGTAGATGATCCGGCCAACTAAGGAGATCAAAAACAGTAGAACTGTAATAAAACACAACATATAATTTACGATGAGCTAGGTCTTTTATAACATTATGTTTATATTTGAATGTTTAGAAATTTAGAGATAATGATAAACCTTGGAAATTAATGTGTTTAGTGGGTTTACTTGTCTGTAATGTGTAGAGATTGAGAATAAAATAAAAGGCTTTTCAAATTTTACTTAATTGGTTTTGCTCGATGAGCTAAAGTTTAGGGACTGTGTCCTTAAGTCTATTAGATGGCCTTGTCTATTTCGTAACTCAATACTATAGTTGCCATTTTGTATGCGTGATTTATTTGTCATTGTCGGTTATTGTCTACTAGTACTCTTAGGCTCTGTTTTTCAGCGTCTGGGCTATTTTAGTTTTTGGGAAACGGAAACGATCGTTCTCGGTTCTGCGCCCAAAAAGGCGATTGAATGGTATAATCATGATTCAGAATCTAGCGCAGAAATCTTTGCTAGCAATAGTAAGATTTCTTTAAATACGGTTCCTCATTTTTACAAAACAAGTCGGAACTTACTCTTACTTTTTCTTGTGCTCTTTTTTACTTTTGGTTACTTAGTGATTAAAGAATATTTTCACCAAAACCAAAGAGAAATAGTCGGTCAGGAAAGAACCCGGATACATCAGGAACTAGAGTTGAAAACGCGTCAGGCGATGCGTCAAAAAATAGCAGAAAAAAACAGACAATTGACAGTGGTTACGGTAGCACTCGAAGAAAAAAATAAAATGCTTTCTGGCCTCAAAGTAAAACTGAACAATCTGAAATCGAAGTCCGAAACGATTGCCAAAAATGATTTAACTTCATTAACCTACACCATAGATCGCAATCTCGATTCCAAAGGCGACTGGATTCAATTTCAACAACATTTCTCCCAATTGCATCCTCGCTTTTTTGATCAACTCAAAAAACAATATCCCCATCTGCGTCCTAATGATCTTCGGATCTGTGCCTACCAAAGAATGGATTTTACCATTGCTGAAATGGCCAATCTCCTGCACATCAATCAGGGGAGTGTCCAGAAAGCTCGTTACCGACTTAAGAAAAAATTGGCATTGGAAGTCGATCAAAGCCTGGAATCCTTCCTCGCTCAATTCTAAAAAAAAAATATTTACACGACCCTTAGCAAGCTGGGGTTTTTATTGTTAAATGTTAAGCGATAAGAAATTTCTCCTTTTGTGCCTTTCCTTTTGTACTTCTATCTTCCCTTTTTTACCTTTATGAAAAAAACATGAAGCATTTAATCGCTCCCTCCGTACTCGCCGCTGATTTTACCCAACTCAAGGAAGAAATGGCTATGATCAATCTCAGCAAAGCCGATTGGCTGCATGTCGATATCATGGACGGTAGATTTGTTCCCAATATCTCTTTTGGAATGGATATCGTTAAGGCGATTCACGGCATTTGCGAAAAACCATTGGATGTACATTTGATGATCGTGGAGCCCGAACGGTATATCGAACAGTTTAGAGAGGCGGGAGCCGAAGTGATCACGGTTCACTACGAAGCCTGTCCGCACTTACACCGCACGATTCAACAAATCAAAGCTACGGGCGCCAAAGCAGGCGTCGCCATCAATCCACATACGCCGGTAAGTGTTTTGGCTGATGTACTGGAAGATTTGGATCTGGTATGTATCATGTCTGTCAATCCTGGCTATGGGGGCCAAAAATTCATCTATCGCACTGTTGATAAGGTACGAAAACTGAATGCGATGATTCAGGAACGCAATTTGTCTGTGCTTATAGAAATAGATGGTGGGGTAGGACTACAAAATGCAGAAGTTTTGCTACAGGCAGGAGCGCGAGTATTAGTGGCTGGAAGCAGTGTTTTCAAATCTGAGCATCCTTTAGACGTCATTTCCCGTATGAAAAGTATTGGACACAACACTTTTACCGTCTAATGGCCGTTGTGTAGACGGATAGTATCTGATATATTGCACTTCTAAGCAATTGCTTTCTAACACCAGCATTCCTAATATTCGAAACCCTTACTGCATTCGTATGAAGTTAATTTACTCCTTGGTTTTTCTTTTCTGCTGCAACCTTACGACTCCTTTTGCTCAAGATTCCGGGAAAGCTAGTGTTTTTGGTATCGTTACAGATGCTACCACAGACGAGCCCGTAGAGTTCGTAACGGTCTATCTAAAAGATACCAATATTGCGACCGAATCGGATGTGGATGGTAATTATCGTTTGTCTATCCCAACGGGAAAAGCTTATACGATTGTTTTTAGTAGAATTGGATTTAAAGAAGGATCTACTTTTCTTCAAGTCATGCAAGCTGATGGCCAACGTAAAATCGACGTCGCTTTAGCGCCCTCTGAATCTGATGTAGTGGTGGAGGTGACGGAAAGTCGATTGGATGATGGTGGAATGATTCGCGAAGGAGTGACCGCACTCAAATTATTGCCTTCTGCGAGTGGCAACTTCGAAAGCGTTCTCCCGCACATCGCTCTTGGTATGAGTGGAGGTACCGGAGGAGAATTGAGTTCTCAATACAATGTAAGGGGAGGAAACTACGATGAAAATTTAGTTTACGTCAATGATTTTGAAATCTATCGCCCACAGTTGATTCGCTCTGGACAACAGGAAGGATTGACTTTTCCCAATATTGATTTAATTCGAGATCTGACTTTTTCTTCTGGTGGTTTTGAAGCCCGTTATGGGGACAAATTATCTTCGGTGCTCGATATCAAATACAAGCGTCCGGATTCTTTGCGCGCTTCCGTTGGAATGAGTTTTCTGGGAGGCTCGGCGCATTTGGAAGGAAGTGCCAAAGTAGGAAAAGATTCCTACCGCAAATTTCGCTATTTATTCGGTGCCCGATACAAGACCACAAGATACCTCCTCGGAACCCTCGATACCAAAGGAGAATACACCCCGAATTTTTCGGATATCCAAGCTTATTTGACTTATGACCTCAATCGGAATTGGCAATTGGGAGTGATGGGGAATTTTAATCGTAGTGAATATCAATTTATCCCGCAGTCCAGAAGTACCAGTTTTGGTTTGATCAATTTTGCACTAGAGCTCTTTTCGGTATTTGAAGGACGAGAAGTTGATGATTTTACCACTTATATGGGGGGCGTTTCCTTGACCTATATTCCCGAGCGAGATCACAATCCCTACTTTCTCAAATTTCTGACCTCAACCTATGAATCCAATGAAAATGAACGGATTGATATCATTGGTTTTTATAGCCTTGGCGAATTGGAGTCCGACTTGGGGAGTGATGACTTTGGCGACATTGTATCCATCTTGGGAGAAGGTACCCAACATCAAAATATTAGAAATTCACTCCAATCCAATGTGACGAATATTACGCATAAAGGAGGAATCGAATTTGCCACCACGGATTCCAATGAAGAAATTGGCAGCGCGGACAATACTCATTTTTTACAATGGAGTGTACGCTGGCAAAATGAAAGGATCGATGATCAGATCAAAGAATGGGAACGCCTGGATTCTGCCGGTTATTCTCTGAATTATGATACCAATTTTGTTTTGATTAAAGATTTTGTAAAAACGAAAAATGTATTGCAATCCAATCGTATTTCTGCCTCGATTCAAGACAGTTATACGTTCAGGAAAGAAGGGAAAAGTGAACTAAAAGCAACGGTGGGTGTCCGTGCTTCTTACTGGGACCTCAATAAAGAATTTATCATTTCTCCACGTGCCCAACTCCTCTGGCAACCGATCAATACCAAAAGGGATATTTCCTACCGATTGGCTTCTGGGCTGTATTATCAACCGCCTTTCTATCGCGAGCTTCGTCGGATCAATGGAGAGGTCAACAGAGATTTGAAATCTCAAAAATCTGCGCATTTGGTCGGTGGACTGACGCTAGATTTTTATATGGGAAAAAGGAGTCCTAAAAAATTCCGTTTTATCGCGGAGGCTTATTATAAGTACTTGTGGGATTTGGTTTCCTATGAAGTCGACAATGTGAGAATCCGTTATTCCGGAGACAATGATGCTACTGGATATGTAGCAGGAATAGACATGCGGGTTAATGGTGAATTTGTGCCAGGAGCAGAATCCTGGATCAATCTTTCTTTTTTGCGGGCTCGTGAAAATTTAACGGACGTTCAACATTTGCAAAGAGAAGTAGGTTCTGCCGAAGGAGTACCGATCAACAATGTTCCTCGCCCTACCGATCAGTTTATGACCTTGTCCATGTTTTTTCAGGATTACTTACCCAGAAGAGAAAATTTCAAAATGCATTTGAATTTTACCGTAGGTACTGGCTTGCCATTTGGTTTGAGAGGCGACAATGAAATTTATCGAAATACTTATCGTTTCGAAGCCTACCATCGTGTTGATATCGGTTTTTCTATCCAACTTTGGGATCATATCAACCGAGGAAGAAAACCAAACCATCCTTTGCGATTTACGCGTAGTAGTTGGTTAAGCCTCGAAGTTTTTAACTTAATGAAAGTAGCCAATGTAGCGTCCAATACCTGGATAAAAACCATCTATAATTCGCAATATGCGATTCCCAATTTCTTGACTTCTCGTAGAATAAATTTGCGATTGAAATTGGATTTTTAGTAGAGTGCTAAAAGGGAGAAATACTTTTGTTGCCTTGTAGTCATCCCAACGCACTAAAATAATTTCAAGTTACAATGACCGAAGAAAAGAAGGAGAAACGATCTAAAATTATCGGCCCTTTCGAATGGATCACCTTACTACTAGGGATAGGTTTGATCGGCTACCTTACCTTGCATAAAGCGGGTTACAAAATGGTCGAACGTTCTGCGGAAACGACTTTTATTGATCCGTCGAATAGCCACCAATTGAGCCCCGCTCCAAGGAAAACTTCAAAGTCCGAAGTTCAGGTCAATAAGATGTTGGCAGAAATGGCTGCTACTTTCAACGAAAATCAACCCTCGCAAAATTCTTCTACCGCCTCGAATTCCATGCAGCAAAAATGGAATCTCAGTGAATCAGAAGCTAGTTTCTACGACAAAATCCAAAAGAACAGCACTTGGCAAGATAAATTCCAATCTACTTCAGATTGGTTTAAGTTTTTAAATACTTCCCGCAAAACTTACCTCGAACTAGAGAACCTCTTCTCCGAATTGTCTCCCAACCAAAAAGCAGAGACCAGCGCCAAAGCCATTCTCGAAAACGAAGCCGCCGCTAGCGATTTTTACCAAAAAATGGAAGACCGATACGATCTTCCCAATCAGGAAGCTTATTCTTTCTTCCAACAAGGGAAAAATAACTTAGAAGATTGGGCCGCCTTTCTGGTACAGAGAAGTTATTCGAAGCAGTAAGTCCCCGTTTTAGTCTATAATTGGAGTTTTTGGGTCATTTTATGGACTAGTTTTTTTCAAATGAGGGATTAATGTAACCTTTCCTCCCTTTTGCTAAGTTCCAGCTAAAAAAATGGCTTGATTTTTCCAATACTTTCCTTTTATTGAATATCTTTATAATCTGATTTTACGGGACACCTCGCAACAGAAATAATAACCTTTCAAGCTTTTTTAGTAGAAAAACTAATTTCGTCCCGCTCATATGTCACAAAACACTAGGCTTCGTCATTTTACTTCAAGTAAAACTGGCCTATTTTGTGACTTGCATTCCTAAAACTGTACAATCACGTAATTTTCTATCGTAACCTTAACTTTTAATCACCATTGAAAGCTTATGGCTTTATTGACCTACGGCTTTTGTGAAGATCCCGAAAATGATACTGCCTTATGAAATCCACCTATCTCATTAATCTTTTTTGTTCTTGTGTCTTCTTCTTCTTTTTTTCGGCTGCACTTTTTGCCCAAGGTCACCATCCTCATTCTCCCGAGGAAGAATGTGGTTTTGATGAATTGATAAAAGCACAAATCGCCGCGGATCCCAATTTTGAAAGAGCGCTGGAAGAATACAATAAGACTTTAAGTGAATTTAGCAGAAGCGATCAGACTTCCCGCTCTTTATCTGCTGCGGACATTATTAGAATCCCTGTAGTGGTACACATTCTCCACAGTCCAGGAGAAGCGCCCGGACAAGGAGAAAATCTTTCAGATGCTCGAGTACAAGCACAAATGGATGTGATGAATGAAGATTTTTCCGCCACTAATCCTAACTGGGGAGATACTCCTGCAAGGTGGGTCGATTCTGTTGGTAATCCTCAGATTCAATTTTGCCTCGCGTCCATTGATCCACTAGGTAACCCAACTTCTGGAATTGTTCGCTACGATAATTATGACGTTATTGAATTGCCAGTAGCACAAGCGAGTTCTAGAACAAACCTGGAAAGAGATATTAAGCCCAATATCAATTGGGATCCCAATCTATATTATAATATTTATGTTTGCCCTATTCCAAATACGACCGCTGCGGGTGGAAGAACAGGTTATGCCTATTTGCCATTCAATGGAACAATTGGAAATGGAAGTACAGATGGTACCGTAGTGGATTACCGTTGGTTCGGTGGTCCGGGTTTTGGTCAATCGGGTTCTCGAACCATGACGCATGAGTCTGGTCATTACCTTGGTCTTTATCACCCTTTTAATGATGAAGATTGTAATTCTCCTGGTGACTTTATAGACGATACGCCAAAGATTGATACACCTTCGAGTGGTTTTGGCTGTTCTGGTGGTTTTGGTACTGGGCCAATGTCTTGTGGAAATGAAGCGATGTACATCAACTATATGGACTATTCTAGTAGTAGTTGTAAAACTTCTTTTACCAACGATCAAATTACCGTAATGAGAGGGGTACTAGATGGAACGATGCCTTTAACCTGGGGAAGTCGACTTTCTTTAGCAAACAATGCTTTGGCCGTTTGTGCCCTCAATACCAATGATGCTTCGATTACAGAAGTACTAAACCCCAGTGGTTTTATCTGTGATACTGCCATGCTGACACCAGAAGTACAAGTTACAAATTTAGGAGTTGATCCTTTGACTACCGTTATGATCAATTATCAGGTCAACAATGAGCCTGTAGTGAGTTATGTATGGATTGATAATCTACAATCCGGTGCTTCTTCTGTTGTGGCTTTACCTGCTTTCTCGCCACCATCAGGAGCATTTAACTTCAGAGCTTATACGACTTTGCCGAATGGCTTGGCGGATGAAAATACGGCGAATGATACGCTTACAATACAAAGCTTTAGAGTAGTCAAATTTAATATCCCACTTGCAGAAGATTTTGAGGACGTCAATTTTAATCCAACCATCAATAACATTTTCAATTTTAACCCAGACCAAGATACTTTTCAATGGAAGAGATCTCCTAGTGTCTCCGGTTATGGCAATGGATCTGGATCTGCCGTTTTTGATAATTATTTCGGTATCGGATCACAAGGCCCCGGAGGAAAAATAGATGGAATGATTACGCAGTTTTATGACTTCAATGCTGTTACGGATGCCCAATTAAAATTTGACCTGGCTTACACTTATTATTCCTTTAATGGAAATGATAATTTTGATTCTTTATTAGTTGTGGCTTCAATAGATTGTGGCGCCAATTATAATATCGAACTCTTTAAAGATGGTTACCAAGGATTGGCTACCGCTCCACCTACTGGAGCTCCTTTTACTCCTACCGCCAATCAATGGGAGACGAAAACGATAGACCTTACTCCATTTTATGGAGAGGATAATCTTTCGATTGCTTTTATCAATGCTTCTGGTTTTGGTAACTTCATGTACATCGATAATATAAATGTTGGCGGTGCCTGTTCCATCACGACCACGGAAACACAAGTGAATGTAAATTGTTTTGGAGAGTGTACGGGACTTGCTACCGTTATCCCAGATGGCGACCCTGCCGATTTTGATTATCAATGGGATGCCAATGCTAGTAACCAAACGACAGCTACGGCTTTAGGGCTCTGCGCCGGAATCTATAATGTGACCGTAAGTACCGGTGTTTCTTGTACTAAAGTACTGGAGTTTACCATTACGGAATTCCCAGAACTCACTTTAGGAATTTCAGGTACAAACCTCACCGGAGTAGCGACCAATGATGGAACAGCTACGGCCACTCCAAGTGGAGGAGATGCCAGTTGTTATGATTATTTCTGGAGTAATAGTGGTGTGACGTCAACGATTTCTAATCTTCCTCCAGATACTTATACCGTGACGGTTACGGATTG
The DNA here is from genome assembly GCA_938015925.1 of uncultured Saprospiraceae bacterium. Taxonomy (GTDB): domain Bacteria; phylum Bacteroidota; class Bacteroidia; order Chitinophagales; family Saprospiraceae; genus CALLVY01. The sequence goes on along the minus strand of CALLVY010000074.1, from coordinate 1,402 downwards.
CAGTGGTTGTACAATCGTAGAGACCGTTGTGGTCGAAGCATTTAATTGTGGTGGATTTAGTTTTACTTCCCAAGGATCAAGTGTGCTATGTAATGGTGATGAAACGGGAGATATTAGTCTTACTCCAACAGGAGGAAGTACTCCTTATGTTTATACCTGGGAAGACACAAATTTAAATGGTGCCAATCCATCAGGCTTAGGAGCAGGTGTTTATCTGTTTACAATAACAGATGATAATGGCTGTACCCTCACAGGATCAGAAGCAGTAGAGGAACCTCCAGTACTTGGAGCAAATACAAGTAGTACTCCGATCAGCTCAATCGGTGCCACTGACGGTACCGCAAGTGCGATGGGAACCGGAGGAACGCCTCCATATATTTATGTTTGGGGTATACATGGAATCGGATCACCGATCACCGGATTGGCTGCTGGAACTTACCCGGTAACGGTAAGTGATGCTCGCAGTTGTATTTTTGTTACCGAAGTAACTGTTGGCAGCTTCGACTGTTCCAATTTGGTTTTAGATGAAATTACTTCAACTTCTGTTTCCTGCGAAGGAGATGAAAATGGTACTGCAACGATTACGCTTAGCAGCGGAGCCATGCCTTTTGGGTATAAATGGAGTGCTGCTGCTGGTGGGCAAACAAATGCTACCGCCACTGGATTGGGAGCAGGAACCTATAGTGTGACGGTCACCGATGATGATGGTTGTACGCTAAGTAGTTCTGTTACTGTTGGTTCGCCAGATGTATTAGCCTTTACATTTGAAAGTATTGTAATGGTAACTTGTAACGGAGATGCAGACGGATCATTTATGGTCAACGTTTCTGGAGGAACAGCAGCTTATACGTATAGTTGGGGAGATATCCCTGCAGATATCCCAGGTCGAGTCGGACTTTCAGCAGGAAGCTATTGCCTTACCTTGACCGATATCAATGGATGTTCAGCGGAAGATTGTATTGTCATCACCGAACCGGATGCCATCAGTATTACTTTTAATGGAAATATGGAACTCGATTGCTTTGGCGACCTCAGCGAGCAAATTGATTTTGTAACCAGCGGAGGTAATCCTGGTACAGGGTATCTATACGATTGGACCCCTTCACAATCACCCGTTGGGACATTTTTAGATGACCTGCCTGCTGGCCTTTATGTGGTAACAGTAACGGATGGAATGGGCTGTACTGGGACGAATGAATTTGAAATTACCCAACCTACGGAATTGACCGTGACGATGTCGTCTACTCCAGAAACTTCCGCTGGAAGTAATGACGGAACGGCTTCCGCCATGGCAATGGGAGGTACCCTTGGATATTCCTTTGCCTGGACACCGACTAATAGTGGACCTAATCTGTCTAGTTTATCACCTGGAGTTTATGAAGTAACCGTCACGGATGCCAAT
>CALLVY010000073.1 GCA_938015925.1 uncultured Saprospiraceae bacterium | reverse complement strand
GAGTAATTGTTATCACTACATAATCCGCTACTTGTTTGCGTATCTGTTTGATCAAAAGTTATTGTGATGTCGCTTGGTGAAGAACAATTATCCGTTGCTGTGATGCCGCCAATCGCTGGGACACTTGGGATGGCGTCGCAATCTACTAAGGTATCACTTGGGATTACACCTATATCAAAGGTTGCTAGTGTGGTGTCTTGAACAGTAATTATTTGTATCGCAGAATCTAAGTTCCCACATTGATCTTCTACGTACCAAACCCGACGGATGGAGTAGTTGTTATCACTACATAAGCCGCTACTTGTTTGTGTATCTGTTTGATCAAAAGTAACTGTTAAGTCGCTTGGAGAAGAACAGTTATCGGTTCCGGTGATGCCACCGATCGCTGGTACACTTGGAATCGCATCGCAATCTACTAAGATATCGCTTGGGATTACTCCCGCATCAAATACTGCTACGGTTGTATCTTGAACTGTAATTATTTGTATTGCGGAATCTAAGTTCCCACATTGATCTTCTACGTACCAAACCCGACGGATGGAGTAGTTGTTATCACTACATAAGCCACTACTCGTTTGCGTATCTGTTTGATCGAAGGTTATTGTTAAATCTGAAAGAGAATCACAAACATCAATTGCACTAATATCTGTAGCAATATTTGGTGGTGCCGGAATGGCATCACAATCTACTAATACATCAGCTGGAATTCCAGTAGTAAAAGTAGGAGCATTGGTATCTGTTATAGTAAAATCTGCAGTAGTTTGACTTGAATTCCCACAGGCATCGGAGGCCGTAAAAGTTATGGTTATAGTTCCTGTTGAACTACACCCTGTAGGTAGGGTAGTAAAATTATTCGTCCAGTTTACAGCATTACATAAATCTGTTGCTGTAGCTCCTCCGTTGTTGTTAATCCAATTTTGTAAGGCGACATAATTACCAGCGCCATCACAGGAGATCGAAAGAGATGATGCGGGAGTAATTATGTTTGGAGCTGTTGTATCCTGAACTTCTACAATTTGATTTTCAATAGCAGTATTACTACAATCATCCGTTGCGGTCCAGGTTCTAACAATTGTATAGGTTTTACAAGTATCTGAACAGGTTGATGGTGGAACCACAACTACATTTCCGGTACTTGTAAGATCTATTTGATCAACTAAGGTAAAATTGATATTTCCAGCTGAAATAGGGTAAGGCCCTAAATTATAAACTTGATCGTAGTTTCCTGAAATAGGAACGGCATTGATACTTGTATTCCAACCAGAAGTAGAACCAGAATTTGAAGTAATAAGAGAGAAGGTAAAAGTATCGTCAGAAGGGTCGTTCGGAGTTGTATTGTTATCGCACTCTAAGTTGAATACCTGATAATTTACTGGTGCAAGGCTTGACTCGTTTGCATTTGAGAAAGGAGAAGCAATGAAAAATAGGAAGATAAACATAAGTTTACTGCCTCCATTTTCAAGCCCAAACAAGAAAAGGGAAAGTGGAATATCATTCCAAGTTCCTAATTTTTGGGGGGCTTTTTGAACACTGTTGGTAAATATTCTACGCATTTACTTGGTAAGTCTTTGTCTTCAAAGTGTTTTGTTTAATTGTTCAGAAATTCATATGATGACTAATTCTCTTTCATGGAAAATAGAATACGTGTCACAGAAAATAAAATCTCCTTACTTTTGGAGTACCTAATGGGTCAAAGGACAATAACTATACCAATGAATAAAAAACAAGACTACAAATACAATAAATACATATTTTATCCATTTATATGTCAATTACCTAAAGCATCTTTCTCTACATACTATCAAATAGAGGTTCTAATTTTTTGTGACAATGCTTTTCAAACAAAACACATTATTTTTAATATTAAAAATAATATTTCGTCATTAAAAACAGGCTTATTATCAATAGGAATAAAAAAAGGCGTGACAGAAAATTTCGATCTTAAAAAGGTCAAATAATTTATAAAATTTTACTCGCAATCACTTAAATTAACTGTCACATCAGCGGTACAAACTGGAGAAGCTTGATCTTGAATTGTGAAATTAAGGGATCCAGAAGCAGAATAGGCGCCTAAATTATACACCTGGTAATATTCTCCAGAAACTGGATTACCATCAATCACAGCGGACCAATTGAGTCCTACATTTTTTCCAATAACTGTGAGATTAAAAGTCATAGTATCATCCCCCGTTCCAGGTGTTCCAGCATCATCACAAATTACATCTGTAACTGAATATAAAATACCACAGGAAGCTGTATTCTTCCAATTCGAGGTAGTATGGTATACCGCTACTTCCGAATAGGTAATTCCTATAGAAGGATCACAATTGTCACTTGCGGTGATGTCCGTCCCGATTACTGGGGCTAAAGGTATATCATGGCATTCCACCAATGTATCCCCAGGAACGCCTACGATAATAGGTTCTTTAGTATCTCGAACGATAATGGTTTGCTGAGCTGTTGTTGAATTATCACAATCATCAGTTGCAGTCCAAGTTCTTATCAATCGGTATAGATTAGCGCAAGTAGAGTCCACTCTTTGTTCATCAAAGTCGATACTTATATCGATACTACAAACATCTTGCACGACGATGTCTGTGCTGATTACTGGAGGATTGGGAATCGAATCACATTCTACTATCGTATCATTTGGAATCCCGGAAACAAAAATAGGGCTCACTCTGTCTAGTATCGTTAAGGTAACTAGCCGAGAAGTATCGTTTCCACATTCATCCGTCGCTGTAAAAGTAACATCCGCACTTCCTGAAAGACCACAATCTTGTTCTAATCCAGGATAGTTATAAGTAATGACTACCGCACCACAATTATCACTTGCCACTCCATTTCCATTATTTGCAAACCATGCAGCAATTACTCCAGCAGGATCAGCAGTTCCATCGCATTCTACGACCAAGTTGCTTGGTAAGGTATCCCAAACTGGCTTGATGGTATCTTGAACTAAAATGGAAAAATTATCCAATTCATTACATCCATTCCTAGCGACCAAAAGACTTACATTTTTCACGCCACAACTATTATAAGCGACACTATGCGGCCCTATTCCAATAGCCGTTGCCGGACTTGCACCGCCTCCAAAATCCCATTGATAAGTAGCTCCTGTTCCTGCATTATCTGCGAAAATATTTACTGTTTCATAAATACAAACTATCGAATCAGAAACATTAATATTTGCAATCACTTCACAATCAGGATCCTCACAATCCTCCAACCCATCTTCATCGTCATCAATACCATTATCACAAATCTCTTGGCAAGCAATCGCATCAAAAGAAAAACAACAGGAAGGTGAATCCCCACAATCACTTTGTGTAACAACACAAATATTATGAGTCCCAACTGCAATCCCTGTCATATCCACAACAATGGTATCTGTTCCCTGACCAGAAAGTATGGTCGTATTTAAAGGTGCAGTCCAAACAAAACCTGTAGCATCACTTGGTGCATCTATATAAAATTTCACTCCAATATTAGAAGTACAAACGGTCAGCGGATTACTTGGCGGAATGACTGGACAAGCTTGTGGAATTGGATTTTCCAAAACAAGACTTAAGGGCCCTTCTACACAATTCCCAGCACTATCTCTTACATAGACATTATAATTTCCAGCGGATAAATTTTGATAAATATTAGAACTGTCTTGCCACGCATCTGTATTTATTCTGTACTCATAAAAACCAATTCCTCCGCTAGCTAATATGCTAATGCTTCCATCATTGGCATTACATAAACTTGGATCAACCAAGGTCGTATCTGCTATTTGCAAAAGAGGTGGTTCAGCAATCGTAACATCAAGAGTGGCTTCACAATCATTCGCATCTTTAACCACTAAAGAATAATTTCCTGCACCTACACCAAGCAAACTATCAGTGGTCGCTCCATTGCTCCAAAGGAAAGTATAAGCTCCCGTTCCTCCTGAAGTAGAAGTAGTGATTTTGGCATCTACTGCCTCATAACAACTTACCTCAAAACCACTATAATCTAGTACTGAAGCAACACTTAGAGTCAACAATAGTGGATTCGTCAATTCAATAGAATCAGCAATCATACATCCGTTATCATCTGTAACGGTGACTGCATAAACTCCTGCAGGAATATTGGTAAGACTATCTATCGTCACTGGAAGGGCAGTACCCCAGACAAAAGAATAAGGTGGATTCCCACCCGTAACGTCAACACGAGCACTTCCATCAGAAGCACCGTTACAACTCACATCTGCTCCATTGTAATTAGAGGTAATACTTAAATCTAAATCTATAATTGGTGGATCAAAAACTTCGACAGAATCTGTAGTCGTACAATTATTGGCATCGGTGAGGGTCACGTAATACATTCCTGATGGAACATCACTTAAACCTGCCGTTGTTTCTCCATCTTCCCACAAATAAACATAGGGCTCTGTTCCTCCGTTTGGATTGGCAGTTATCACTCCATCACTGCCGCCATAACAACTCAACTGAAATCCACCAATACTAGAAACGACCAAAGGATTGACCGTCAATGAATCCGGTTCGTAAATCGTTATTGATTTTTCAGCGGAACAAAGATTTTCATCTGTTACGGTAACGACGTAAATTCCTGCGGATATATTATTTAAATTTTGACTGGTCGTTCCTTCATTCCACTCATAGGATAAAACCCCTGTTCCACCAGATGCTGTTGCTAAAACATTTCCATCACTTTCTCCATAACAACTAATCGTAGAATCGCTATAACTAGAAGTAATCGTTAGCGTAATATTTATGGAATCCGGAGGTACTACCGTGACACTTGCGATGGCTTCACAACCATCGTCATCAGTAGCCGTAACGGTATAATCTCCAGCAGTAAGTCCTGAAGCTTCTGCGGTAGTATGACCACTGCTCCACAAATATTCTATAGGCAAATTACCTCCTTGCGGGACCGCTAAAGTAACACCGTTATTGGAATCATGACAACTAATCTGACTCCCTTCGTAGGTAGAAGTGACTGAAGCACTAAGCGTTAGCGGTGCATCTACCAAAATGGTTTGGGAAGATTGACTTGTATTTGAACAATTGTCTGTCGCCGACCAGGTACGAGTTATGGTAAATGCGCAACTACTGAAAGTTGTGTCGGCAACGTAGGATACTGTTGGAGCACCATAGCAATTATCTGTCGCCGTTAAAGTTGGTGGACTTGGAACCGAAGCGGCATCAATCGTTAAATCGACAGGCACTCCTGTAATTACTGGTCCTGTCGTATCTTGAACCGTTATGGTTTGAGTTTGATCCGCAGTCCGTCCACAGTAATTGGTGATGTTCCAAGTACGAGTAATATCATAGGAGCAAGTCCCGGCGGGATCTATTTCGGTGTAAGTCAATGTGGTTGCACAATATTTGATATTTAATTCTGCAATGGAAGTCCAAGGATTCCCATTTACTTCAGAAAGTGCAACTAATCGAATATACCTTGCGGTAGTTTGATTGATATCTACTTCTTGTTGCTCTGTACCATCTGTCCAGGTTCCGCTGGCCATTGCACTTCCCCAATTATTTCCGTCCATACTAATATAAAATTCATAATCTGCCATTCGACCGTTACTTCCTACCTGACGAGGGGTATAAAGAAACCCGGTCACCGGATAATCTCCTCCAAGGTCGAGATGAATTTCATGAGGATGACTTGGGGTGGAGGAAAGGTATTCTGTATGCCAATGAGTAGCAGGATTTCCATCGAGCATTAGAAAAGCCAATCCATTACTTTCTTCGCTATCTACACTATCAATGGTCATTTCATTTTGTGGGATAAAAAATTCCAACATACAGGTGTCTGTAAAAGGCGGAGCAGGAATGCTTGCTTCACAGTTGATCAGTGTGTCTGCCGGGATCGAAGCAATTGTAGGATTGGTAGGATCTTCGATTGGGAAAGTTACATCTGGTTGGAGTGTTTTTGTACCGTTTTGAATAATTGCTTTATTGGTTACAAAGCCCCCTGTCATTACAGAATTAATAGAAATTTCAAATCTAATTACTGCTGAATCTCCAGGAGGAATATTGTAATTAAAAACTTCTCCACCTTCGTCTAATGGGAAAGGAGTATCTGCTCCTGTATCATCTGGTATTCCGGTAATACTAGGTCCTTGAAAAATAACTGTAGAGTTATTGATATAAGTAAGTTGAGTAGGTAAGGTATCGATGACCGTTAGTGATCCCACTTCAAGTGGCAAGGCGCCGGTGTTTCGAATGGTGATGGAATAAATCACTTCATCGCATTCATCGAAAAGGCCGTTGCTATTATAGTCTCTACTTAAATCAACGCATTTGGCGGAAGCAAAGGGAATACCATTGGGTAATCCTACTCCTAGATCAATGGCGGGCGAAGCTCCGCTCGCTGTTGCCGGGTCTTGCCCCCAAGCACCTGCGATGAGTGCATCTGTGGTATCACATACCCAAATTTTCATACCCGTCTGATCGCCATCTGAATCATAAATTTTTATTCGATCAAATTCATTTAAAGTATATTTCTGGTCATACATTACTCCATTTAAATCGGTATTTATTCCGCCGTCTCCATTATAATCGATACAGACTTCAATAGTTCCTGTACTGGTGCTTCCTGTTGGAAATCCAGTGGTCAGCCATACCGGTGCTGAATTTTCATTTCTCAATAAATCAAACTCTCCCATGCTTGCCCATTGATTGCCATTGACCTCGTTGATCGCTCTAAAACGAACAAGGTAAGCCGTTACAGGAGAAGAGAAATAAACATCCTGTGGACTACCAGTATTTATCAAGGTCCCAGTGTCTGCTAAGATCCACGAACTTGAAAAACTATCCCAGTAATAAAACTCATAATCTTGTACTCTTCCAATGGTACTTCCATCTTGTCGAGGAGTATATTTAAAACCGTCAAAAGTATTGGTTCCTATTAAATTTATATCAATAAAATGAGGGTAGGTCGCAGCAGCAGCAGATTGCCAAAAAGTGGACGGATCATTATCAAAAGCAAAAACAGCATTATTTCCAGCTCCTGTATTTTCACTGGATACGTTATCCAAACTCCAAGTAAATCCATTACAGCATACACTAGGATTGGAAGGGTCATTTCCCGGAGCAAAACCAATGGTTGTAATTTGAGATGTCAATTGACTCTCTGGAATCAAGGCAAAGCCCCAATCATGTCCACTATTGTTACTACTACCATCAGGGTCTGAATCTATGGTTCCGATTGCATAGAATGGCTCATTTCCACTAGAATAAAAATGAGCGCCACTACCATTTGGAATTTCTATAATTGCAGTAGCATTGACTCCTGTACTGACCGTTATTGCGGTTTGTGCGCCACTATTGGTTTCCCAATTAATGGTAATATTTGAAGAATTGGGATTGTAAAAGTGAACGTAAGTCGGGTGATTCGTAGAAGAGGTAGAAGCCGTTCCATCACCTAAGGTAGAAACCGGACAAAAATAACTATCGCTCCATTGTCCCGTTGGTTTTAGGGTAAAGAAACGAGATTCATAGGTTGCACATCTATCACCTGTGAGTAGATGTACTTGAACAGGTTTAGAACTATTGACAATTGCTCCAGCATTTACATTTCCATTGAGGTGATAACTTTCTCCTTCTGCCAAGGTGGTCACTATTTCAAAAGAACCATTGGCATCGGCATCAATACTCAAAGACGTTCCTCCTTCTTGAGCCATAACAACGGCTCCAGTATATTCAAACATTCCATTTACATCATTGTCTTCTCCCACTGGAATCACATAACTTGTTCCCCAAAGTGCCGTCGGATAAACTTCTACCGCTCCAGCCAATAAAGTTTCGGTATCATCTGCCCAAGCCAGACGAGTAATAGAAATATTTCCTCTACTCCCTATCTTATCTCCTCCATCATAATCTACAACCGTTGTTCGAGTACTCGTGATAACTTCATTTTCCAAAATGATATTCTGACCAGCTATTAAATAATCTGTCGCATAACCAGGTGGCTTTCCATTTCCATCAATATTATCTCCCCATATCTCTGTTGAAGATTGAACAGGATCCGATAGATTAGCTTCAAATCCATCTACCTCATAATGGTCATAATAAATAATTGTTCCGGTCTCTACGATACCAATAGAAATATAGGTACTCACTGGATCAGAAGGAGTACCTGAAGTAGAACATGACGATGGAACAATACCATTTAAAGCAGCTAATACTTGATCTTCGGGTATCGGAATAAAATAGGTTTCTACAAATTGAGCGCTATTTAATTCTCCAGAACAATAATCAATTCCCGTAATACTTCCCACAATTCCACCACCTGCAATCAAGGTTACGTCAAGGCTGGCAATACAACTTTGATTGTAGTATTTCAACTGCACCTGATAGGTTCCTTCTGTCAAACCGGAAAAAAGATAATCGTCTTGCCATGGCACCAATACATTTCCAAGGTTATCGAGTAATTGGAAATTGATTTGTACACCTGATCCAGAAGCATTGATCAAAATAGCTCCATCTGTACTGACATTGGTACTTGGATTGATCAAGGTAATATTATCGAAAGAAGGGGAAGCCGGTAAACTGAGTACTTGAGCAAAGGGCCCAATGACACAGGTGCCCGGCATACTACGGGTATAAATATTATAAACACCTGGCGCTAATCCATTGAAGGTATTACTAGATTGCCAAGAGCCAGTAGATAATCGGTATTCATAATTTCCTGTACCACCAGAAGCATTTACGGTAATTTCTCCATCATTCAAACCACAATCATTAGGATCTGCTAAACTATAAGTTGCAGATAATCCCGTAGGTTCATTTAAGGTAATTGTTCCCACTGCGGTACAATCCTTTGCATCAGTTACGGTGACAGAATAAAGGGTATTTCCCGAAAGGCTAGCAATGCTTTGATTGGTTTGGCCAGAAACACTCCATTGGTAAGAATAGGGGCTTGTTCCTCCGGAAGGATTGGCTTGCGCGGCACCATCTGTGCCTCCCAAACAACTAACATCAAAGCTATTAAAATCTGACGTTACACTTACTCCTACTATCAAAGAATCTGGTTCGAATATGGTAATGGAATCTATTGTGATACATTCCAAAACATCTTTTACGGTAACGGAATAAGTACCCGCAGTTACACCTATAAGGTCTGTTCCTGTTTGTCCACCTTCCCAGGTAATTTCAAAAGGACTATTTCCATTATTTACAGAAACTTGTGCTGCTCCATCGCTATCGCCTTTACAACTAACAAGATTGGTTTCTATAATGGAAACAGTCATCGAGTCGGGATTAACGACTGTTACCGTATCACTAGCGGTACAACCTTGTCCATCCGTGACCGTCACGTAATAAACGCCAGCTCCAACATTTTCTATCGTATTACTAGTGACTCCTCCATAAGACCAGAGGTAAGTAAAAGATCCATTTCCTCCGGAAGCAGAAACACTGACTTCACCGTCCGTCGCTCCGTAGCAACTTACGTCTTGCCCTAAATAAACAGAAGTAACATCTACATCTGGTATAATGATGGATGGCTCGTTTATCGTTACAGAATCAACAATGGTACATCCATTAAAGTCGGTAAGGGTGAGGTGATATTTTCCTCCTGCTAGATTACTTATAGAGTCTGTGCTTTGCCCGGATAACCAATTATAGGTATAGGGTTCTACTCCACCACCCACTGTAGCTTTGGCGGTTCCATCATCTGCGCCATTACAGCTAAGGTCGTTTCCATTAATGGAAAGCGTCAATGCTGGTGGTTGAGTGATGGTAATGGTTTCTGTCTGAATACAAGCATTGGCATCATGTACCGTAACGGTATAAGAAGACGCTAATAGATTATTTCTGGTTCCGTCATTTCTCATTTCATCTACTACCTGCATGGAATCTAGGGCTACTTCATAATAGCGAACATCGTCCATTCTTCCGGTATAGAAAAAATCACCTTCCCCGAAAAGGCCATCATAAATGGCATCGTAGCCAATGTTACCACCTATTCCACCACCACTTTCTGTAGAAGGAATTTCACCAAGACCTGTATCTAAAAAATCTACTTCCTCTCCATCTAGGTATAAATAAAAATCACTATTATTATAAACTATCGCAACGTGATACCATTGATCAGCAGCTGGAAGAACTGGCCCTTCCAAGACTTGGTCAAGAATAGGTGCATCTGAAACGCCCGCTCTCAATCGATTGCCTTCCAAGCGAACAGCAATTCCATAAAATCCATTTCCTTCTTCAAAAAGCGTTTGTTTTCCAGCAAAAGCCACAGGTTTAAACCACAAGGAAATGGTTCTTTCAGTGAAGGAAGAATCCATAAATCCACCTAATGGTTCATCAAAAGCAATTCGGGTGGCACCATCAAAATACATGGAATAATCTCTTTCCGCAGCATCAGTAGAAAGATAAAAAGTTCCTTCACTATCTGCATTATAATTGTGGTCATTTCCCGAAATATCATCGAGTGTTTCTTCAAAAGTCCAATGTCCTTCTGGTTTAATATCACTCCATTCAAAAGTATAGCCTGGTGTTCCTCCATTAACCGTCACGGTCACGACTCTACCATCATCTCCTCCATTACAACTTACAGCAGATACGGAAGGTATGACATCCATTTCCACAGCCTCTCCAATATTCAAAATGGTACTAACTTGACAATTTTGATCATCTAATACCGTAACAGAATAGCTACCTGCGACCAAACCAGTAGTATCACTATTGGCACCAAAACCATTTCCCCAATTAAATTGATAGGGAGGTGTTCCATTAGAAATAGTCAAATAAATCGATCCATCATTTCCTCCAAAACAACTTGCATCATTTAAGCTATCTGCAATACTGATGGAAGGAATGGAAGTCAATACGACAGACAAAGTTTGGCTACAAGAATTTTCATCACTTACTGTAACCGTATAAGTATTGGCGGATAAACCGGAGGGATCTTCACCCGTTCCAGCACTATTATTCCAAAGGTAAGTATAGGCTCCAGTTCCTCCTTCTACTTCCAAGTCAATCGCCCCATCATTTCCACCTGCACATTTTATAGAATCAATAGTTGCAGAAAGACTAAGTACTTCTGGCTCATTGATACTGATACTATCTATTTGAGTACATCCTACTGCATCTGTTACTGTCACGGTATAAGTTCCTTCCACCAAATTTGTAGGATCTTCACCTGTACCTGCTCCTCCACTCCATACATAAGTATAAGCTCCTGTTCCACCAGAAACACCTAAATTGATACTTCCATTCGTCAAACCAAAACAAGAAATATCGACACTATCGAGACTGAGAACCAAAGCATCTGGTTCGCTGAGGACAAATGAATTGGTACTGGTACAACCATTGACATCGGTAACCGTCAGATTATAGGTGCCCGCGTATAGATCCGTTCTATTTCCATTACTGAGCATAATATCAGCAATTTGATCGGGACTCAAAGCGGTATTGAGATAATAGACATCGTCCATCAAACCAGCATAGAAATCGTCATTGGAACTACCAAAAGCATTGGAAGAAAGGGTTCCCCCCAATCCGCCATCACTGCCTGTTGCAGAAATTGTAGTAAATCCAGTAACAGTAGTTATTCCGGGAAGACTATCGAGGTATAAGGTCAAATCGCCATTGTCGTAAACAAGGGCGATATGATGCCAATTACCATCAGGAGGAAAAGCGATAGTTCCGGCATTTTGTTCTGAAAAAGTTTCTCTTACCGCGGCTTCTAGTGTTGTGCCGCTTAGTTGAAGAGCGATACCAGAGTTGGTATTTCCTTCTTCATATAGTACTTGATCTCCGACTAGGGCATCTGGTTTGACCCACATCATTATGGTTCGGGTAGAAAAATCCGTATCCATAAGTCCGCCGCTTACACTATAGGCTATTTTGGTACTTCCGTCAAAATCAAAAGAAGAATCTCTTTCTGTGGCATCCGTTGCGTAATTTTCTAAACCAACAAAAGCGGTTGGGTTATTGGAATTTCCGGAAATATCATCCATCGTATTTTCAAAAGTCCATCTAGCAGTTGGATTGATATCACTCCAGGAATAGCAATAGTCTGGTGTACCTCCGGTGACCACAACATTAGATATTTCTCCATCATTTCCGTCATAACAGGTGGGATCTTCTTCCGTACCGGAGACTACTATTACATCGGGCTGATTTACATTGAAACTAAGGGTATCTTGGCAGGTATTGGCATCAATGAGGGTTACATAATAACTTCCAAATGCCAGGCCCGTTACATTTTTGGAGGTGGATCCTGTACTCCATTGGTAGGTAAAAGGAGTAGATCCTCCTGTAATATCAAAATCAATACTTCCATCCGTTCCGTTATTGCAGGATACGTCCGTGATTGTGGAATCGATTGTAATCGATCCATCGATGGAACTTATAATATAATTGAATGAGATTCCACTGGTATCACAAAAGGTAAGAGTATAGGGCCCTATTCCTTCCAAACAAACAAAATCTCCTGAATTGTATACTGAAGCATTACAATCAATTTGAAATTCTTTGATAAGACCAGCCCCAATCGCTTCAAATGAAATCCCAGTGGAATTTTCATCAATGGTAACTTCAAATTCAATACAATCTGTACTAGTTAAACCACAGCATTCCAAATTCCTGACCTTAGAGCCATTAATTTGGGTGAAAACACTATCAGGATCTCCGGTCATATCGACCACGAAGAAAGGGGTTGCAGGATCGCAACTACCAGACTGGCTATATACTGTTGCACTTGTAATAAGGCACAGAAAAATAATAAAACCGCAATTTTTGTTCATTCTAATTAATAAATCCTAAAGATATTTATTAGATTATTTTTGCTTTGGGGTGGGGAATTATGGGGCAATAAAGACTTAACCACTATATATATATATTAAAAAAATATTCATATCGTTCATCTTCCAATAATTGTACCATTATTTAAGTCCTATAACTATATTTCTATCAAAAGCATCAATTGGGGTCATAGGGTCATTGGGGTCATTGGATACCGAAATGGCAAAAATTGGATCATTTTGATCGACTATGATAAAATTCAGTATTGCGATGGCGGGAAAATCACTTAACTAACGACTTGGTTATAGGCTCCTGAATAGGGAATCGAATAATCCGAAAGGACACATCCTCCACCAATCACTTAATCCACAAGCAGAAGGTGGGTTAGTATTTACAAAATCAACACTTGGAGGGGGGAAGACGAGAATACTATCAGTTGCATACACAACAAACATATTAAAACAATACCGATACAAATAAGCTTTAATTGAGCTCAATTTTGCGTTGAGTTCAATCAAAGAGGCATATTTCGGTCAACAATACTTATCAAAATTGAGATAAAAAGAAGGATCAGGACTGATCTTCTTGGTAGGTTTCGAAGAATTCTTGTCGGGCAATGCGGTAAACAGAGCCAAAATCTAAGGGACAAACTAAGTAATCATTGGTTTTAACCACCATAGCGCTTCCCCAAGAAGCCGTAAAATAATAGGGCATGGTCCAATTCAGTTCGTCAATAAGTTCAGGAGTGACTTCAATTCCCCAGGCTTTTCCAGTAGGTTGGTATTTCCCCCAAGTTTCATCTTCCGCCTCCAAATATTCATACCTGCTATTGAATTTCTCCGCACCAATAATGTACAATTCCCCTGCTTTTGTTTGGTTTTTGACGATAAAGTCGCCTTCATTGGCCTTATTCTCTGTTTCCAATCCATCGCTGGTAAAAGTTTGAATAAATTCGTCTGTTGCTGCTTTTCTAGCAGTAATGGGTGAAAATTTTGCAAACAGCGTCCCTCTTTCCTTTAAAATGGGTATTAAAATCGTTACAATTTCTTCTTGCTTTAGCATTCTCTGATGTTTTGTTTTATAAGTTGAGCACCGACAAAATACAAAGAATTTCAATGCTAAGGTTTTGAAAAACAAATATTTGGTTAAATTTAGGAGCAATTTAAAGAATAGGGCGCTTCCTTGCCCTTCCTCTTCCAATACCAACTCCAAACCACCATGAAAGAAGCAGATTACATTTCCTCTCGAATTGATAAGCAAATCCAATGGTATGATGACAAAAGTAGTTGGAATCAAAAACGATATAAGATTCTAAAAACGTTGATCATTCTTTTCTCTGTTTCCATTCCCTTTCTTACCGGGCTTATTGGAGAAACCGATCCAGATATGAATTTCTGGTTGAAGATAATCATAGGTACTTTCGGTATAATCATTGCCGCTAGTGAAGGGATCATCTCTCTGCAAAAGTACCAGGACAATTGGATGGAATATCGCAATGCTTCGGAAACGCTAAAAAGAGAAAAATTACTTTTCCTTACCCAATCGGGGCCTTATCGTGAGCATCACAATTTACAGCATCTCGTAGAACGCATTGAAAGTTTTACGGCCAATGAAAACAAAAATTGGATGCAGTATATCAAGGATAAAAAAAGCCCTACAGAAAAGAAAAAAACTTAAGTCATTTATCAACCCTAATTAAGCTCCCCAAAATGTCTCTATTAAAAAGATTAAAATCAAAAG
>CALLVY010000072.1 GCA_938015925.1 uncultured Saprospiraceae bacterium | reverse complement strand
AATTTCCACCCCCCGCAAAGAAATACTCATGATATTAGAGATGTCTTTCGTGTTCAGGTTTAAGCGCAGGAAAGCGCAAAGCTTTTGGTCATTAGGAGAAAGGTCTTGGAATTCGCTACGGATCCTGCTTAGAAAATCTCCGTGCACTTTATTGAAATGATAGTCAAATTGTTCCCAGTCTTCTTGCAACCTTAAGGTCGTATCTATTTCTTTTTCGAGTTGAATTAAAACTTGTTTGGTCGCCGCACTTTGTTCCTTTCTGGGGATGCTTTTTAGTTTTTCTTTGATGCTGTCTATAAACTCGTTTTTGACCACAAGGTTCATCGTAGAAGCAGCTAGCAATTTATTCAAATGCCCCAGTTCAGATTGCATTTTTTCTTCTCTTAGTTGCATCAATTTATTTTCGTTTTTCTTTTCAATATTGTTGAGGATTTGCTGCTTTTCATCAAGTTGTTCTTGTTTCTGTTTTTCCAACTTTAAGGTGCGGCGTTTGTAAATGCGCTTTTGGCGCCAGGACACCGCAAACAGAGAAGCCAAAAGCAAAAAGAAATAAAAAGCCCTTGCATAAATACTTCTGTGGAGTGGGGGAGTGATGGTGAAATGTAAAGGCTCACTGTCTATCATACCTCCAAGTGAATTTCTCGTCCTTACCCTGAAAGAATACTTGCCTTCCTTTAGGTTGGTATATTCTTTCACAGTGGCAGTAGTCCAATTGCCATACTTCTCATCAAAGCCTTCTAGGTAATATTGAAACAATTGATTGTTTACATCTTTTAACTGAAAAGATTCTATAAGAAATTGAATGACCTTTGCCTTGTGGGTTATTTTCATCGGACTAATGCTTTTTGGAATAGCTCCAAAAGTAGAACGCTCATATAAAACACTGTCTAAAGAAACACTATACATCTGACTGGTTACCAAAGGATGCTGTAGAGCCAATCTATTTTCTTTTTCCGGATTGTAATAGATAAAACCTTCGTTGGCATTGATCATAATTCCATCCGAAGTGTGGGTGGAAATATTGAGTAAATCATTGTTGAAAGAATAACGCAATTGAAAAAGAGAAGAAGAGGAAAATGCATAATTGTTGGTACTGATTTGTTGGTAATAGCCAAATATATTTTCTGCAAAAATGTAAATGTTTTTTTTGCTATCCTGTTTGAGTAAATAAACCGGTTGCTTCCCAATGTCCTTTTCAAAAATAGCAGCGGATACGATTTGATCCTTATTCTGGTCCAGCGTATAGATGCCTTCTTTGGTCGCAAAATAAATTTCATTATCGATACTACTCAAAGTGATATGTTCTCCTACCGGAACCTTTTCGCTATTGGAATATTTTTTTGCATCTATGCTTTTTAAATCCTCCGATAAGTTTAATTGAAATAAGCCTTTGTAAAATTGACCAACCCAGATTCTCCCTTTTTTATCTTCTTCAAAGAATCTACTCGACTCCTGGAACCCCTTCAATTGGTACAAAGGTTCCAATTCATTGCTTGTATTTAGCTTAAAAAGGTACATCCCCGAATAGGTTCCGCCAATGGCATATTGTGGATTCGATTTCAATAGCTTTACCTGCCATATTCCTTCTGTTTTGACAATTTGTTTAACCTTTGTTTTTTGCAGTAAAAATAATCCGGTATGGTGACCGGCATAGATTTTTCCCGCAATGTTTTGGAGACTATAGGCAGGCCCTTCTGTGTCGATAAGAAAGGTGCTTTCATTCGAGTTTTTATCTTTAAAATAGATCCCATTGGAAGTGGTATAATAGGTGCCTTCTTCCAGCTCATAGGCTTCATATCCACTCCCTTGAATTTTGACATCTTCATTGATGAGGCGCATCGGGGAATTGATATCAATTAAAGCAAGTCCATTCTGCATGCCCACCCAAAGATTACCAGAGAAATCTTGAAAGCTGCGCAAACAAGCATTGGTCAACAATCCATCTTCCGTACCAATTTGCTCCAAAACCTGATTTTGCAAATCGTATAAATACAGACCAGAAGTTTGTGTAGAAATGGCTAGCCGGGTATCTGAAAGTTGTAATAAATGGTTGATATAGGTTCCTTGTAAGGCAGTGCTAAGCGGGCCAAATAGATTGCTATTATTGATCGCATTGGTTCTTTGAATCTGCCCGGATTGATAAAAAACAATAAGATCGTTATCAAAAGAAATCAAGCCAGATATGATATCTTGCTTTTCGTTCTTTAATGGTATTTTTTGCAAATGATCGCCGACCAATTCCAGGAGTTCTCCCTTCTGGTTTTGCGTATATAATTGATTTTCAACAAGAAAAGCTCGGTTTAAGCCTTCTTCGTTTTTGATTACCGTGATTTCTTTTCCATCATAAATGTAGATATTCTGAAAGGTGCAGAAATAAGTCGTCGAATTAGAACAAAAGACATCCCAAACTTCATCAAAGTCTTGAAATCCATCGGGAATTTGGTCGACCAATGAAACATAATCCCAATCTTCACCCAGGTAGCCAAATTCTCCTTGCAGTCCTACATATAAGCGATCACTATTTTCGTCAAATGCTAAAGAGCGTTTCTTCTTTCCCGCTGCAAAGGTATGCATGCTCCATTCTTTTCCATTATAAGATAAGGCACCCAGATTATTGGCCACGAAAAGAGTCATCGCTCGATTCTGCGCAAAGTCTATATTCTGATTTCCACCTTTATAAGTAGCTGGTGAGAAGTTTTGGATAGGGTATTTGCCTTTAGCAAAAAGATTTAAGTTAATGCTTAAGAATACCAAAACCCAAAGCAACAAAAACTTGGCGTAGTAAATAAAATTCATAATGTGAAAGTATGTTTTATTTAAAAGTACTTGATAATCAGTATCTTATAAAATAATACGACGACTCCTGTAGTAGTCATAAAATTGCCAGGTGAAAATTTTGATGAAGTCTTTTATTTCTTATTGTTAAATTTCAGTAATAAATTTGGACTATTCACATTTAAAACCCTAAAAGTTTTGAAAAAATGCAAGCAACCAAAACAAACCAACCAATTCTAAAAAGGGTAATTCCCTTTTCTCTTCAAAAAATACTCTTATTCCTCTCTTTTTTCCTGCTTTATAATTCCTTGTTTGCTCAGGCCAATAAGGTGACCGTATCCAATGATAATGGACAAATGTCTCTTATGGTGGATGGAGAAAAGTTTATGATTAATGGAATGAATTGGGATTATATCCCGATAGGAACCAATACGGTAGATGCAAATTTCTGGAAAAAATCAGCCGACGTAATTAAGGCAGGTTTGGATGCAGAGATGTCTTTGCTAAAGAATATGAATGTCAATGTGATCCGACAATACACGGGCGTTCCTGCCAAGTGGATCAAATACATTTACGAAAACTATGGAATCTACACCATGCTCAACCATTCTTTTGGTAGATACGGATTGTTGATGGATGGCGTTTGGGTACCGGTTACAGATTATTCTAATCCCAAAACTCAAGCATTCCTGCTTTCTGAAATTGATGAATTGGTAGCAGGCTATAAAAACACCCCCGGATTACTCATGTATTTGCTCGGAAATGAAAACAACTATGGTCTCTTTTGGGCTGGTGCAGAAACCGAAGATTTTCCAGATGATGAAGGCGAAAAGGCCTTTGTTGGAGAAAATAGAGGAAGACCAATGTACAAGTTGATGAATGACGCTGCGCTTAAGATCAAAGCGGCAGATGGTGCTCATCCGGTTGCTTTATGTAATGGCGATGTTTTATTTATTGATATCGTCGCGGAAGAGTGCAAGGATATCGATATTTTCGGAACCAATACTTATCGGGGGCTTTCCTTTGGAGATATGTTTCAGGTAGTAAAAGACAAGCTCAACAAACCGATCATGTTTACCGAGTTTGGAGCGGATGCTTACAGTGCGATCAATAATGCGGAAGACCAGGAGTCTCAAGCCTATTACATGGTCGGTAACTGGAAAGAAATATATGAGAACGCGGCAGGAGTAGGAAAAGCTGGAAATTCTATAGGTGGCTTTACCTTCCAATTTAGTGACGGTTGGTGGAAGTATGGTTTTGATGATAGAGAGAATGCAGACCTGCATGATAACAATGCCTCTTGGGCGAACGGTGGCTATCTAAGAGATTTTGCCAATGGCGAGAATAATATGAATGAAGAGTGGTTTGGTATTTGTGCCAAAGGGCCGACCAATGAAAGAGGCTTGTACACTCTTTATCCCCGAGCAGCTTATTACGCCTTGCAGATCGCTCATTCTTTAAATCCATATACAGAAGGCACCTCGGTCGCTTCCGTGAATGGCTTTTTTGACAATATCAAGATTATGGATGCGGTACTCAGAGCAAGAGGAGACAAAGCGGCATTGGAAGGTAAAAAAAAAATAAACCTAAGTAACTTCCGATCTGAATTTTCGACCTTCAATACGGGCGGTAGTTTGATTACTACACCTGTAGATGCAGATCCGCTCGAACCCACTTTCCCGGACCAACTGGGTTTCGATCACATGCAATCCTTTTATGTGGGAATAGAAGCCAATCCTTCTCCCAACATGCGCGCCAATGTAAACTTCAATGCGCTGGGCAAAGTAGCGGACAATCCAATTGATGAAATCTTTTATGAAAATAGAGTTCGTGGAACGGCCAATAGAAACAACACCGGAAATTTAAGTGTCTACAATGCAGAGTTTGATTGGAGTGCCAAGGAATTTGACGTAAGATGTTTTTATAGAACCGGGCATTACCATTGGGCTTATGAAGGTGATTTTTTCGGCTTGTATCCTGAGGCGAACTATGGTCCCAATCTAGATATCTACAATGGTGAAATTTTGGGTTTAGAAATAGATGGAAAAAAAGCTTTCAAAGGACTCAAAGCTGCTTTTGGCCCTCAATTGTGGTGGGGCGCAAACCCGGCACTTTTGCTCAAGTATAGTCGCGAAATAAAACATTTTAAAGTTACCGGAGTATTCCATGAAGATGTGGATGATGCGGCGGAAGTGGTAAGTTCTATTGCCATTCCACTTCCTAGAACAAGACGAGCTACTCTTCATGTTGGAAAAGAAATAGGACCAGTAGAAATAGAACTTGGTGGAATTTGGGGAGGCCAACCACTCAACGGGAGAAGCTTCCAGATTGTAGAGGAAACAGCAGAGGGAGGCTACAATGTTTTTGAAGACGAAATAAAGCCTTCCGACAATTGGGGAGGAAAAGCAAAAATCAAATTTACCGCAGGTGCTTTTAATTGGTATGCCCAAGGTGCCGTAATGGGATTGGTAGCCAATGGAGGAGCAGATGCGACCCGTACTTTTACAGGATGGAGACTAAAAGACAGCGGTAGTGGCAACCAAAATAACTTCTTAACTGGATTTACTATTTCCGCAGGGAACTTCCAGATTGCCCCAAATTTCTTATGGCAAAAACCATTGGTAGATCCTATGCCCGGAGACATTCAAGGGCCTGGGCGATTGAGAAATATTCAGTTGGATCCATTTGCAGTAAGAGCCAATAGAGAAACGGTGGCCGGTGAGCTGCTGCTCACCTATGATCCAACTCCCGGAACCTGGATGTATGACTGGAATAGCGATCGCGCTGAAGATGCCAAATTTGCAGTAAGCGCAGGTTTCGTTTTCCGACATTTACCGACCACTCAAGATGCAGCCATCGGGTTTTTAGGCAATCGTACTTCTTTCGCTTTTCCTAAATCCGCACCCGCACAAGATTTATGGGAATCGAATATCCGCATGGTTTCTAAAATCAGTAGAGACTTTGGATTGATCGCGAATTTCTTAGTTGGTAATGCACAATCCAATGGTAGCGACGAAAGATTGATTGAACGGTTTAGCGTAGACCTTAGATCCATCTACAAGAGATTGAAATTGACCACGCAAGTGAAAGTAAATGACTGGGGACCTTTTGATTATCACCGGGATTTTAACCTCACCTATCCCTTACAAATTATGTTTGATATCTCCACCACCTTGAATAAACCAGATTGGTTTTTGTTGCCCAATACGCAAATGGGAATCCGAACGACCTGGAGAGCATTGGATCAGTATTCTCCGCGATACCTTCCAAATCAAGTAGCTGAGTTTGCCACTGAACCAATTACCAGTCCGGTTGGTTACCCTGATGGAAGAGAGTGGGAAATCAGAACATACATTCACATCAATATAGGTAAGTAAAGTTGAATACACTGTAATATAAATTTCTAAACATTTTGAAGGATTCTTTTTGCCTTACACTTCGTTACTTACTCACCTTAATCCCTACGGGGATTAGGTTCCGTCGTGCCTCGTTTAAGGCAAAAATCCTCTCATTCAAAATATTCATTAACTTAAATTACAGTGTATTGAATTGAAACCTCAAAAAAAACTTTTCTTTTTAAAAAGAACTAATTAGAAAATCATCATGAAAAAAAATATATTTTTAAACTCAAACCTTCTTTTTCTTTTTGCACTTGTTCTCCTTTTGACCAATTGTAAAAGAGATAAATCGGAAGATGCAAAACCCGCAAGCTTTCCAAAAAATGGAGTCGTATTTATTGACGGCTTTAGTGCAGGGCTTGAATATTTACCCTATGCAGATTCTTATTTTGAAGCCTTTACGGTGGATGAAGTAACCAAACAAAAAGGTACGGCCGCCATGCGATTCGATGTTCCTAATGTCGGAAACCCCAAAGGAGCCTATGCTGGAGCCATTTTTCCAGACAATGGCGGCCGAGACCTTTCCGATTTTGATGCCCTTACTTTTTGGGCCAAATCTTCTGTTGGTGCAACGATCAATGATATCGGTTTTGGACAAGACTTTGGAGAAAATAAATACGAAGTCTCTCTAAGCGGTTTGCAACTAAGTACCAATTGGAAACGCTATGTCATCGCTATCCCGGATGCCTCAAAACTAAGCCGGGAAAAAGGATTATTTTGGTATGCAGAAGGTCCTGAAAATGGCAGTGGCTACACTTTTTGGATTGATGAATTAGAATTTGAAAAATTAGGGACCATTGCCCAGCCGAGACCTTCCATTTTAGAAGGGGAAGCCGTTACCGTAAATACCTTTATTGGAGTTACGAGCACGATTTCAAGTTTACAACAAACTTTTAACCTCGGAAATGGTCAGGATCAAACGCTTAATGTAGCACCTGCTTATTTCGAATTTACTTCTTCTAATCCTGCGGTAGCTACCGTTGATGCACTTGGAGTAGTGACCGCAGTTGCGACCGGAAGTGCAGTGATTACCGCCGAACTAAACGGTGTCAAAGCAGCTGGTTCTCTTACGCTTAATGTCACTGGAAGTTTTGATTTAGCTCCAATACCAACCGAAGACCCAACGAGTGTGATTTCCATTTTCTCAGATGTCTACACCAATCAACCGGTAGATTATTTCAATGGATATTGGGCACCCTTTCAAACCACACTTGGACAAGATGATATTAATATCAATGGTGACAATATCATTTCTTATACGGAGCTAAATTTTGTTGGAATTCAATTCGCCGTGGATCAACCAACCATAAATGCTTCTTCCATGACGCATTTTCACATCGACATTCAGGCTAGAGAAGTTATTGAAAATGGAGATTTTCTGACCATTAGAATAGTGGATGCTGGCTCCGATGATGAAATTGGAACGGGAGATGATACCTCAGCAGAAATTACCCTCAACGAAACCAACTTAATCCATGAAGAATGGTACAGTGGGGATATCTCTTTTGCCTCCTTAGGTTTGACCAATCGATCTAATCTGGCACAGATTATATTTGTTTCTGACGCGACTATTTCCAGCGTCTTTATCGATAATATTTATTTCTACAATGATGGCAGTACCGGCGGACCAATGGGGCCAACTGTAGCCGCTCCAACTCCGACACAAGCAGACGTCGATGTGATTTCGGTTTTTAGTGATGCGTATACTAATATTGCCGGATCTGATTTAAATCCAGATTGGGGTCAAGCAACAATGGTTACAGAAATGCTTATCGACGGAAACAACACTTTGCGTTATGCAGGCTTAGACTTTCAAGGTTTGCAATTAGGCAGTCCTCAGGATCTAAGTGGAATGGAGTTTTTGCATATTGATTATTGGACGGCTAACTCTTCCGCGTTAAATACCTTTTTGATCAGTGGGAATACAACAGAGCAAGCTAAGGCCTTGGATGTACCAACTTCTGCCTGGTCGAGTATAGACATTCCACTAGGTGATTTTTCTCCAGTAGATTTGGCAGATGTTATTCAACTTAAATTTGATGGGAATGGTGATATTTATGTAGACAATATTTTCTTCTATAAAACGCCCGGAGGTGGTACTGGCCCGACCATGCCTGCACCAGATCCAACACGGGATGAAGCCGATGTGATTTCGGTTTACAGTGGGGTTTATATGGATGTTATGGGTTCTGATTTCAATCCTGACTGGGGGCAAGCTACAGTGGTAACTGAAGAGGATATCTCTGGTAATAGCACCTTGCTCTATACAGGATTAAATTATCAAGGTTTACAACTGGGAAGTCCACAAGATGTATCTGGAATGGAGTTTTTACATTTGGATTATTGGACGGCAAATTCTACGGCCCTCAATGCCTTTTTGATTAGCGGAAATACGACAGAGATTCCTAAGCCCCTTGGAGTGCCAACCGCTGGTTGGACAAGTATAGACATTCCATTAGGTGATTTTTCTCCAGTAGATTTGGCGGATATTATCCAATTTAAATTTGATGGAAATGGCGACATTTACCTGGACAATATTTACTTCTACAAAGAGCCAGGAGGAGGGACTTCTCCTACAAGTCCTGCACCAACTCCTACGCAGGATCAGAATGATGTGATTTCTGTTTATAGTGATGCCTATATGAATATTATGGGTTCCGATCTCAACCCCAACTGGGGGCAAGCTACTGTCGTAACTGAGGAGCAGATTTCGGGAAACAATACTTTGGTGTATACTGGATTAAATTACCAGGGTTTGCAATTGGGAAGTGCTCAAAACGTATCCGGGATGGAGTTTTTGCATATTGATTATTGGACCGCAAATTCTACGGCACTCAATGCTTTTTTAATTAGTGGAAATACCACAGAGGTACCTAAAGCACTTGGAGTACCAACCTCTGGCTGGGCAAGTGTAGACATCCCATTAGGTGATTTTTCTCCAGTAGATTTGGCAGATATTATTCAGTTTAAATTTGATGGAAATGGAGATATCTATTTAGATAATATTTACTTCTACAAAGCGCCGGGTTCTGTAGAGCCAGAGCTTCCTTTGGGTTTTGAAGATGGTGTGAATCCATTACTTGCTTTTGACGGTGGCGCTTACGCAAACGTTGTTGACAATCCACAGACAGGAGGAAACCCTTCAAGCAAGGTGGTGGAGTTTGTGAAAATTGTGGGATCTGCCTGGTACTCAGGAGTGGTCTTTGACGAGTCGCTTAGAGCTACGCCTTTGATTGATTTAGCAGATGGAACCGTCTTTACCGTCAAAATATGGTCGCCTAATGCAGGGATTACGGTTCGCATGCAATTGGAAGGAGGTGCCGCTCCCGCTTATGAAGTTTTTCAAACGGTAAATACTGCTAATCAATGGGTCACGCTGACCTATGATTTTACAAGTCAAGTGAATAGTTCAGATACCTATCCTAGGTTTGCGATATTCCCTGATTTTGATACCTCCAACCAAAATCCAGTAGCCGTAGAAGCCATCTACTTCATAGACGATATCATTCAACAATAATTCAAATTCCTGATTTGTGGTAAAATAAATTTCGCATTTGTTTTACCACAAATCAATAAAAAAAATAAGATGCAAAAGCCCCTTTTTTCTAGAACAAGTAATCTTTTATTTTTAGTTTTTATCTCCCTGTCTTTTCTTGCTTGTGAGCGAGAGGAAGTGCAGACCGTCACCACTTTTACCAACCTTACTTTTGAAGATGAATTTGCTGGTACGGGGAGTATTGATGCTGCTTCCTGGAACGTAGATATGGGAATTGGAAATGCCATTTCTGGTGACGGATGGGGAAACAATGAATTGCAATACTATACCGATCGCTCTGAAAATATTAAAGTCGAAGATGGCATGTTGCACATCACTGCCATGAAAGAATCTTTTATGGAGTCCAACTATACCTCTGCGAGAATAAATTCAAGCGGTAAATTGGAACAAGAATACGGCCGTTTTGAAGCCCGAATCCAACTGCCTTGGGGACAAGGACTTTGGCCAGCCTTTTGGCTTCTGGGGAATAATATTGATGAGGTGGGATGGCCAAAATGTGGAGAAATCGACATTATGGAATACCGTGGGCAAGAGCCAACTACGCTGATTGGAAGTGTCCATGGACCAGGCTATTCTGGTGGTGAGTCAGAAGGAAAAAATTACAATTTGGCCAATGATAGATTTGATACTGGTTTCCATGTATTCGGAATTGAATGGGGGCCAGAGTATATCAATTACTATGTGGATGATGTTTTATACAACCAAATCACTCCAGACGATGTAGATGGCGCATGGGTATTTGATCATCCTTTTTATATCATCTTAAACCTTGCAGTGGGAGGAAACTTTGTAGGATCTCCAAACGAAAGTACTGTTTTCCCACAAACGATGTTGGTAGATTATGTTAGGGTTTATGGATTGTCAAATTGATGGATTTTTTTAAATAATGCTATGGTATTCCTGTTGTGCTATTTTGTCAATATTTAGCTCCGCGGATTCACCTTGTTTGAAGTAAAAGTCCTTTCAACCAAAATATTCTTCAATTAAATTACTGTGTACTTGGTACACGAAGTCAAATATTAAATTATCTTTATCGACTTTTTATTTGATACGTCCTTGTTAAAATGAATCAAATCCATTTAATAGGTATCCAAATAGACAGAGAGATTCGCTTCGCTGACCGGACGTTTCAGCAGCTTTCGCCGATCTGATTTATGGAATTACCTACAAGTATAGTCGAAAGAAACAAAATGAGAATCCAAGCCAATAGTAAACAATCTGATATAACACAACTCAACATTAAGGGAGAGTCCTTTTATAGAATATCCAATGTTGAAGAATTGCGACCTTTCTTTATGAGCATTGTAAGTGATTCCAATCACTGGATGTTTATATCTAGCAACGGTGGTTTAAGTGCTGGAAGGCAAAATGCAAACCATGCTTTATTTCCTTATTATACCGATGATAAAATTACAGAACTTGCAGAAATAACTGGAAGCAAATCTATTTTCGTAATTGACAATCCAGATGGACAATCGCCATTATGGGAACCCTTTTCTATCCGGCAAGAAGGACTTTATAAGGTGAGCCGAAACTTGTATAAAAACATCTACGGAAACAAGGTGATGTTCGAAGAGGTAAATCACGACCTGGACTTAACTTTTAGATACCAATGGAATTCCAGTGAATCCTTCGGTTTTGTAAAAAAGTCAGAACTGATAAATAATGGGGAACTGGATTTGAAAATAAGCCTACTAGATGGCATCCAAAATATCCTCCCTTCAGGAGTCGGAAGCGATTTGCAAAATGGGACCAGTAATTTAGTAGATGCCTACAAAAGAAGTGAATTGATCAAAGAAACGGGCGTCGGGATTTTTGCACTCAGTGCCCTGATTGTAGACAAGGCCGAGCCAAGTGAATCTTTGAAAGCGACTGTCGCCTGGAGTTTGGGTTTAAGCAATCCCACCCACTTATTATCTTCTCTCCAATTAAAACAGTTTAGAAGAAATCACAGCATAGAAGAAGAGCTGGATGTAAAAGCAGAGAAAGGAGCCTACTTTATCAGTAAGACCATCGATTTGGCTAGTAAGGCGAAGAAGGATTGGTTAATTGCTGCGGATGTAGATCAGAATCATGCTGCGATAGTGGACTTGTCGGAAAAGATAAAAAATGCTAATAACATAGAAGAAGAGCTTAACCAAAATATTGAATCTGGAACTCAGCAATTAATCGACTTGGTAGGATCAGCTGATGGACTACAATCCACTGCGGATCAATATCGCGATGTAAGACATTTCTCCAACACCCTCTTTAATATCATGAGAGGTGGCATTTTTAATGACAATTATCAAATTGAAAAGTGGGACTTTAAAAAGTACCTGGCCGGAGCGAATCAAAGCGTGTTCAATAAGAATACTGAATTTGTAAACCAACTACCTGATCAATTTTCTTTATTCCAACTTAGGGAATTTAGCGACTCGGTAGAAGATGCCGATTTGCGACGATTATCTCTGGAGTATTTACCACTCTGCTTTAGTCGAAGACATGGCGATCCGAGCCGCCCCTGGAATAAATTTTCCATCAATACCCGCAGCGAAATTGACGGATCGAAGATTTTGGATTACGAAGGAAATTGGCGGGATATATTTCAAAACTGGGAAGCTTTGGTACATGCCTATCCGGCTTTTATTGAAAGCATGGTGTGCAAGTTTTTAAACGCCTCCACCTTCGAAGGATACAATCCCTACAGAGTAACCAAAAGTGGTTTTGATTGGGAAACCATTGAGCCGGATAATCCTTGGTCTTATATTGGATATTGGGGAGATCATCAGATTATCTATTTGTTGAAGTTCTTGGAATTTTTTGATGCTTATTCTTCCACAGGCTTACAAGATTATTTTGATCAGGACATCTTTGTGTATGCAAATGTTCCTTATAAAATAAAATCTTTTGACGCGATACTTTCCAATCCAAAAGACACCATTGAATTTGATGAAAAACTGGATATTGAAATACGCAAAGATAAGTTGACCATCGGCGCAGATGGCGCTTTGTTGAAAAACAAAGTAGGAGAAATTCACCGCGTAAGTTTTATTGAAAAAATATTGGCCAGCCTGCTTTCCAAACTTTCCAATTTTATTCCCGAAGGAGGAATTTGGATGAATACCCAAAGGCCCGAATGGAATGATGCCAATAATGCTTTGGTAGGCAATGGTGTTTCGATGGTGACCCTTTATTACACTAGAAGATTCCTTGTTTTCTTTAGTCGAATCTTAGCGGCTTCGGAAAAAGAAAGTGTTGCGATTTCTGAGGAGTTGATTGCTTTTTATGAGAAAATTCAAAGCGTTTTATTTTCTAATAAAGATTTATTGAATGGAGCCATAAATGATACAACACGAAATCTTATCGTCACAGAACTAGGGGAGGCCGGAAGTGAATTTAGATCTGGGGTTTATACTGCAGCTTCTTTCTCTGGTCAAAAAAAGCAATTGAGTTTAAAAGCCTTGCGGGAATTTGTAGACCTGAGTATCCAATATACAGAGCATACGATTCAAGCGAATCAACGGACAGACGAATTATACCACGCTTATAATTTGATGTCAGTTTCTAATGAAAAAGAAATTTCAATAGCTCGTTTAAATGAAATGTTGGAAGGCCAGGTGGCCGTACTGAGCTCCGGATATTTATCCGCCGAAGCGGCCTTAAAAGTACTCAATGGATTAAAACAAAGCAAGCTGTTTAGAAAAGATCAATACAGTTATCTCCTTTATCCCAATAAGGATTTGCCAGGGTTTATGCAGAAAAATAAAATCCCGGCAAAGGCAATTGCAGATTCGAAACTGTTAAGTCTATTGCTGGAAAATAAGGCTTTGGAAATCCTTGAAAAAGACATTAAAAACGAATATCACTTTAATGGTAATTTTAAAAATGCAAATGACTTAAAAGCGGCCTTAGATAATCTCTCTCCAGCGGTTTATGGCGATTTGCTTGCTGAGGAAAGAGAACAGTTGTTACAGGTTTTCGAAGAAGTTTTTAACCACAAAGAATTTACTGGAAGGTCTGGGACTTTTTATGGTTATGAGGGCTTGGGCTCGATCTATTGGCACATGGTTTCTAAATTGCAATTGGCGGTTCAAGAGTGTTGTCTTAAGGCTATCGAAAATCAAGAAAAGGAAGAAATTATCGGAGGATTACTAGAGCACTACTATGAAATTAATGAAGGAATTGGTGTACACAAACCGCCTTCTTTATATGGTGCATTTCCTACCGATCCTTATTCTCACACGCCAGGAGGTAAAGGTGCCCAACAACCTGGAATGACTGGTCAGGTCAAGGAAGATTTATTGTGCCGCTACGGAGAATTAGGCGTGTTCATTCAAGGAGAAAAACTTTTGTTTAATCCATGCATGTTGCGAAAAAATGAGTTTTTAGGAGCACCACAAGTTTTTAAATATTCGAATGTAAATGGAGTATCCAAAGAAATTCAGTTAGAAGAAAATTCTCTTTGTTTTACCTTTTGCCAAGTTCCTGTGATTTACAAAATAGGAGAAAAAAATCAGGTGACTGTCGTGAGTAGTCTTGCGAAAAAATCGGCTTTCGACTCCTTGAGTTTAAACCCAGCATTTAGCCAACAAATTTTTGAAAGAAGTGGAACCGTAGATCGAATAGAAGTGGAATTAAAACAAGAACTATTGAAGTAAAAGAGGGGATGATCTTAGACCTTTTTTGATAATATTCAATTTCAAAATTTAAAAATGAGAACAACACAGTTAGGAAGCATCATTCTCGGATTTTTCGTATTGCTCTGTTTTTCTTGTCAAGAGATGGATAGTAAAAAAGATTCAAAACAAACTCAATCAAAAAAAGAAGTGACAGCAAAAGATATTTTAGGAAACCCCAACTACCTGGCTATTTCCTTCGGTGGTTATCGGAAAAACTCGCGAGACCTCCAACCAACAGTGGAAGAACTCAAGGAAGATATGAAAATAATATCTGCCATGGGAATCCGAATAATTCGCACCTACCAAACCAAATTAGCCCACGCCACCAATGTGATCAAAGCGATCAGTGAGTTGAAAAAAGAAGATGCAAATTTTGAAATGTATGTAATGTTGGGCACTTGGATTGATTGTGAAAATGCCTGGACAGATCACCCCAATCATGATGGAGAAAATGAAGAAGCCAATGCTGCTGAAATTAACAGAGCAATTGATTTGGCAAGCGCCTATCCCGATATCGTAAAAGTGATCGCGGTCGGTAATGAAGCAATGGTAAAGTGGGCCGCTAGCTATTTTGTCCAACCAAAAATAATTTTGAAATGGGTGAATCACCTGCAAGAATTGAAAAAGAATGGACAACTCGATAAAGACTTATGGATAACTTCTTCTGATAATTTCGCCTCTTGGGGAGGTGGAGAAAACGCCTACCACACTCCCGAGCTTACCGAACTCATCAAGGCGGTAGATTATGTTTCTATGCATACCTATCCAATGCATGATACGCATTACCATCCTCTCTTCTGGGGAGTAAGTGAAGAGGAAAACGAACTTTCCGCAGAAGATAAAATCACTAAGGTGATGGAACGCTCGGTAGCTTATGCTGCTGCTCAATATGAAAGCACCTCCAATTATATCAAGAGTTTGGGAATAGAAAAGCCCTTGCACATCGGCGAATCTGGATGGGCCAGTGCCTCTAATAGTTTCTACGGATCAGAAGGAAGTAAGGCCACCGATGAATATAAAGAAGGGCTTTACCACCAACTTATCCGAGACTGGACCAATAAAAAAGGCATCGCTTGTTTTTATTTTGAAGCCTTTGATGAGCCCTGGAAGGATGCGAATAATCCTGGCGGTTCAGAAAACCACTTTGGACTTTTTACAGTAGAGGGGCAAGCCAAATATGCACTATGGGACTTGGTCGATCAAGGAGTATTTGAGGGCTTAAGCCGCGGGGGGAATCCGATTACAAAATCTTATAGTGGAGATAAGGACGCATTGATGAGAGAAGTGCAGTTACCAGCAATAAAAAATTTTAACTAACAGGTGATCTTTTGAGAAGAGTTTTAGAGCTTGTTTAAATTGATTTTCAAGGAATAGAAACCGAAGGTTCACACTAGTAAATTTAAACCTACTCTTAACACCGAATAAACCAAAAAAAAATGACACAAGCCAATTCTACCCCTAGAGGCAAAGTACCCGTTCTACAGAAGTTCTCCTTTGGAGCAGGACATTTGGTGTTAAATCTATTGCCCGGATCTTTAGGTATTTTTATGTTCTTCCTGCTTTCTGCCTTTGGAATGGATCCCTTTTTGGCTGGTCTTTTAGGAGGACTTCCCAGATTATTTGATGCGCTTACCGACCCTTTAATGGGGTACATCACAGACAACACCAAATCAAGTTATGGAAGAAGACGTCCCTATATTTTTGTCGGTGCTATTCTAAGTGGAATACTATTCGCCGTTCTCTGGCAATTGGATGCGGGAAATACCGAGATGTATAACTTCTGGTATTTTCTTATTTTCTCCATGATCTTTCTCATTGGAAATACCATGTTCGCCACTCCTTTGATTGCCTTGGGTTACGAAATGACTTCCGATTATAATGAGCGAACGAACCTCATGGCTTTTTCTCAAACCATTGCACAAATCGCCTGGATGGTAGTTCCTTGGTTTTGGGTCATCATTGCCTCGCCAGATATTTTTCCGGTCGGAGCAGAAGAGATTGCCCGCATTGGCTCGCTTGGCTTAGGCGAGGAAGAAACCAGGAAAATGACTGAACAAGCCTTACAGGCCAATGGTGTTCGAAAACTTTCGGTAGTGGTCGGTATGCTTTGTATGGCCTTTGGTATTCTTCCTGCTATTTTCTGTAAAGGGATCGATGCTTCGCAAATGGAAAACAGAAAGGAACTTTCTTTCTCCAAGATGTTTGATAACTTAAGAGATCTTTTTGCAAGTATCGTTCAGGTTTCTAAAAACAAACCTTTTATGAAGCTTTGTGGAGCGACTTTTTTAGTGTTCAATGGTTTTCAATTGGTCGCCTCTTTTAGTTATTTTATTATTGTCTATTATATGTTCCAGGGAGATTTTGCCGCGGCAGGAAATTGGCCGGCATGGTTCTCTACCGTTACCGCCTTTGCCACTGCTTTTATGGTGATCCCTGTGATCTCTTTGCTTGCGAGAAAATATGGAAAACGACAAGCCTTTGTGATTTCCACAGTGATCTCTATCATTGGTTATATTTTGAAATGGTGGGGATTTGATCCAGGCAATCCTTGGTTGATATTTATGCCGATTCCTTTTATGGCTTTTGGACTTGGAGGACTCTTTACTTTGATGATGAGTATGACGGCAGATGTTTGCGATTTGGATGAATTGGAAAATGGAATGCCTCGGAAAGAAGGAACCTTCGGTGCAGTCTACTGGTGGATGGTAAAGCTGGGACAAGCAATCGCTTTAGTCTTGGGTGGATTGGTTTTGAAGTTGGTTGGTTTTGATCAGAATGCGACGATTCAAACGGCAGAGACCATGGTGAATCTGAGAATTGCAGATATTGTAATTCCTGCAGTAACAGCGGCCATGGCCGTTGCGATTATGTGGAATTATAATCTTTCAGAGGAACGCGCTAAAGACATTAAAGAAGAGCTGGTCAGAAGGCGTGGTGAAATATAAGCCCTTAAATTTTAAAGATAAAAAATATGTCTTTTAGAAAAGGAAAATTATTGGCCCTGAGAGGTCCCGATCACCGTTCCAAATCAGCGGAGGAACTAAAGGGTTTGTTTGCTTCGATCATGGAAAGTGGGATGCACGGAATATGTTTTAGTGCTTACGAAGATGGACAATCGCCGGGACATGTTTTGCAAGAAAATCTTGTAAGGCGTCGAATTGAAAAGCTTAAACCCTATAGCAAATGGGTGCGCTCTTTCTCTTGTGTGGAAGGCAATGAATGGATTCCCAAAATCGCCAAGGAACATGGAATGAAAACCTTGGTTGGTGCTTGGTTGGGAGAAGATTTGGAAATGAATGAAAAAGAAATTCAAGGCCTGATCGATTTGGCAAAAGCTGGCTATGTGGATGTTGCGGCAGTTGGCAATGAAGTCTTGTATCGAGAAGAACTTTCGGAAGAACAATTGTTGGAATACATTCATCGAGTCAAAGCTGCTTTGCCGGATGTAGAGGTGGGTTATGTAGATGCTTATTATGAATTTAGAGATCGACCTAAAATCGCAGATGCCTGCGATGTGATTTTGGCCAATTGTTATCCTTATTGGGAAGGCTGTGCCCTCGATTACTCCTTGGTCTATATGAAACAAATGTATCAGCAAGCCCTCGAAGCAGGGAAAGGAAAGAAAGTCATCATTACCGAAACCGGATGGCCTTCAGAAGGCGGCGCCCTGGAGGGCGC
>CALLVY010000071.1 GCA_938015925.1 uncultured Saprospiraceae bacterium | reverse complement strand
GCTCGACAATGGTTATATCTCCGAAGAAGCCAAAGACAATGTGAGAAGAGTGGTAGCCGATTTGGGCGTAGATCATGTCTTTGGAGAAACCGATGCGATGAATGCGATTTTTGTGGATAGTTTACAGCGGCATTGCAATGTTTGTGATGGTTGTTTTAAAACCATCTATACACTGAGTACCCAGATCGCTTTAGAAAAAAATATTCCATTTATTATTACGGGTTTATCGCGCGGTCAATTTTTTGAAACCCGATTGACCGAAGAATTATTCCGGCAGGAAGAAGTAGATGTTGATAAGATTGATGAAATCATTTTAAATGCCAGAAAAGCCTATCATCAAGTAGATGATGCCGTGAAAAAATTACTGGATGTTTCGATGTTCGAAGACGAAAGCGTTTTCGAAAAAGTACAGTTCGTTGATTTTTACCGATATACCGATGTGAGTTTGGATGAGATGTTGGATTACCTCAATAATAAATTGCCCTGGGTCCGACCATCCGATACAGGAAGATCCACCAATTGCCTCATCAACCAGGCGGGAATTTATGTGCATAAGAAAGAACTGGGTTATAGCAATTATGCTTTTCCTTATAGTTGGGATGTAAGAATTGGGCACAAAACCCGAGAAGCATCCTTGGAAGAAATCAATGAAGAAATCGACGAAAAAGAAGTAAAAAGAATCTTAGCAGAAATTGGCTATACGGAAGCGGAAAACAAGAGTGAAAAGAATGAGCAATTGGTTGCCTATTATGTAGGCGATCCAGCCATTACAGAAGCGCAATTACGGACTTATCTATTGAGCCATTTTCCAGATTACATGGTTCCGGTACAATTTATTGTACTAGAAAATTTACCACTAACGGTCAATGGAAAAATAGACCGAGCCGCTTTGCCAACACCCGATTCGATCCGTCCGGTTTTACCAATGGAATATGTAGAAGCTCGAACCGAGTTTGAAGAAATCATCCAGGAAGTATGGTCGGAAGTGATGCAGATTGATAAGATCGGCGTTTTTGATAGCTTTCTGGAAATCGGAGGTGACTCGCTCCGCGGCATTCGAATCGTCAGTCGACTCAATGAATCTTTTGAATTAGATTTGCCCGTAAATATTATTTTCCAACATGCGAGCATCGCTCAATTGGCAACTTATATTGAAGAGATGATTACCGAGATGTTGCAAGAGTTAGATGGTATCGATAAATAGTATTGTTTTAATGTAATGTGAAAAAGGAATAGACTATAAGTTAGGATTATCCTGACGAAAGAAGGAATGGGGAGCTAGTCAAAAAACTGTTTGACATGAGGAAATGTATTTTCGAACCACTTGTGGACGGGTTGCCTTTTTTTTGACGAGGGTTTTGGTTACTCGTATCTTTTTGCCAAATGCATGAACGAGTGAAAACTCGTGAACCGCAAAGCGGACGGGCGGCCACACGCCGTAGGTTCCGCCATTAGGCGGCCTGAGATTAAGAAATCTATTGGTATTGTCCATAGAAAAAAGAATCTTAGATTTAGCCATAATTTTTTTACCTGAAAAGGTACTTAGTTAAGACGCTATGGCAAAAATCATTTGCATCACCACCGGACTAACCGGAATACTCAATGCGAGTTTCGAACTAGTCGAACGCCTGGTAAAGGATGGGCATGAGGTCATCTATGCGGCTCCCCGAAAAGTAAAAGAACGCGTAGAATTACAAAAAATCGAATTTCGACAATTGCCAGAAATTCCACTTGATCCAGGACCCGCTTTGCCCCCTTTAGAAGGGCCCTTTGTAAAAATGTCTCGCTTGTGGTATAAAATAAACAATGCAGCAGCAAGAAAGAAAAGGGCTGTTGAAAACATAAACCCGATCGCATTTACAAAGCTACTCGAAGAAGAGTCACCTGATTTGCTCATTGTGGATATCGAACTCCACGAATATATTTTTCGGGTACATGGTATGGGGATTCCTTTTGTACTTTTGAGCCAATGGTTTTCTTTGTGGGATCAGCCCGGTTTGCCTTATTTGCTGAATGAAACAATACCGGGGCAAGGATGGAAAGGAAGCCGTTGGGCGATACAATTCAACTGGCTTTGGATCAGATGGAAACGATGGTGGACTTTCACGCGGAAAAAATGCTATACCGTGGGGACAGACCGGCGGAGCGTCCTATTGGATTTTGCAAAAAAAGAAAATTTTCCGCTTCAGTACATTAGAAAAAATTTCTGGCCAGGACCTTTTACGTATGATCACTTGCCAGTAATCAGCATGACGGCATTGGAAATGGAATTTCCACATCCAATTCGGCCTCAACTTACGTATGTAGGACCAATGGTAAATGCCAGTCGGAAAGAACTTGCTCCAAACAAAAAAACACTGGATGATTTGGAGGAAATTTTCCAACGGAGAAAACAAACAAACGCGGCTTTAATCTACTGTTCTGTTAGTACCTTGTCAAACGGCGATTTAAATTTTATAAAAAAGCTATTATTAGCGGTAAAAAATAAACAAGATTGGATTTTAGTCATTGGTATGGGGGGCTTATTAGTGGAAGAAGTCTTGGGAACTTTACCCGAAAACGTTTTTGCCTTTTCCTATGTCCCTCAATTGAAAATATTAGCGGAAGCCGATTGTTCCATCAATCACGGTGGAATTCATACGATTAATGAGTGTATTTTCTATAAAGTGCCCATGTTGGTCTATTCTGGAAAGAAATCCGATCAAAATGGATGCGCTGCAAGGGTTCATTATCATGGTTTAGGCCTGATGGCCGATAAAGACCAGGATAATGTGGAAGAAATAAAGAAAAACATCCATGAAGTTTTGACAAATAGTAGCTTTAAGCGAGAAGTTGAGCAGATGAATATTCGTTTTTTGAAATATAAAAAGGATATTTGTCTGGAAAGAGTGATTAATGGATTCCTTAAGCCAGAATCCCTTACAAAAGAACCAAAATGAAGCAACTGATTAAGTTGACAATGATAAGCCTGTTGCTATTGTCCAATAGCTGTACTTCTTATCCCTCATTATTGAATTATAATGAAGGAGCAGGTATTCCTTTGACCCCACAGCAAATTACCAATTATAAGCCTTTAATCATTCAGGCCAATGATATTCTGGAAATCAAAGTGAGTAGTGTTGATGAAATCGCCATTCGTCCTTTTCGTACAGGAGGTGGAGAAGAATCTAGCGGTGGAGAATCTTTTTTGGTTAGTAGCGATGGTTTTATTGATTTTCCGACTATTGGGAAAATTCAAATAAAAGGGCTTGAAATAGAAGCCGCCAAAAGTCACATACAAGAGCAATTAAAGCCTTACTTCGAACAAGATCCCATCATTCAAGTGCGATTGACCAATTTTAGAATCAATGTAAATGGAGAAGTGGGACGCCCTGGTTCTTTTAATATTGGCAATGATAGATTGACCATTATTGAAGCCCTAACCATGGCCGGAGATTTTACAAGCTACTCCAGAAGAGATAGTATCCTCATTATCAGAGAGCAAAATGGCGTCAGAAATTTTGGCTATGTCAATTTTAATTCTTCAGAAATATTTTCGTCCCCTTATTTTTATTTAAGTCAAAACGATGTCATCTATGTCCAACCGGACAAAGCCATTGTCAACACCGTAAGAGATCCTGCCAACAGATTTTTACCTTGGATTTCCGCTCTGGTCTCTGTCGTCGCTTTGTCTATAACGATTGGCCGCCGATAGATTTTATACTAAACAAACAAATGCATTACTCTAGTTTTTTAAAAGTAAAACCAGAGAAGAGAAAACGACTTTAACTAAACATTACTTGGAAAATACAAATCAATCATTTAGCCCAGTGAAACCAAAGGACACGATCCTGATAGATTTTCAGAAATTACTTTCCCGGATGCTTTCGGCATGGTGGCTGTTTGTACTGTGCTTTGGTTTGGCAATGGGAGGAGCTCATCTGTTTCTTCGATATGTCACCTTCGAATATTCTGCCCGTGCAGTACTCTTGATTAAAGATGCTGGAAGAAGTGGCAATATTTCCGCCGAAAGTATTCTACTGGCAGAAACTGGAATTGGTGGTGGAAAGAATATGGATAATGAAATTCAAATTCTGAAGTCGCTCACGCTGATGGAAAGAGTGGTAGAACGATTAAAGCTGAATATTCAATACTTCCGACCTGGCAACTTTAAAGAAACCGAATTGTATATGGATTCTCCTTTTCTACTAGACTCTTTTAGTTTGGCAGAAAACAATTATTTTGGAGTAAACTATTTTGTAGAGTTAGAAGATTACGAAAGTTTTCTCCTCAAAGAATCAGAAGACGATGAAGGCTTGAGGTGCTTTTTTAATATTCCTTTTGAAACAGACTATGGGCGCTTTACCATCATCCTAAATCCTGAAGTCGCAGTAGTCAAAGGTTTGCATCGAATGAAAGTCAGTACCGTAGAAACGGCTGCCATGAAATATAAATTTGGACTGCAGGTAGAACGCATCGGACACCAATCTGCTTCCAGTGTATTGAATCTAAGTATCCTCGATCCCGTTAGCCAAAAAGCATCAGACATCATCAATGTCTTAATCGAAGTGTACAACGAAGAAGAAATCAAGGATGAAAATAAAGTCCTTTATAATACGCTGTTCTTTATCGACAATCGGGTAGCGAGTTTGGTCAATGAATTAGATTCTGTAGAAGGCGGGATCCAACGCTATAAAAGCAGCAATGAAATAATCAGCGAAAATGCTTCCTCAAGTATGAGTTATACTTTGGGAGAAATCCGATCAGCAGTACAACGTATATCTTCTTTTGAAATCCAGGAAAATTTATTGCAATCGCTCGAAAAATTCTTACTGGAAAATCAATCCACTTCAGAATTCGAATTGATCCCCGCTAACCTTATTGCGGAGAGTCCGGTATTGGCGGGTTTGGTCAATAAATTTAATGAACTAGTTGTACAAAATAAACAACTCTCTCGCACCGTCAGCGAAAAGCATCCCACGAGAATATCGATGGAAGAGCAAATGCTTGATATTCAAAAATTGATTCTGGAAACCATTCGGAATTTACAGACCAGCCTAAAAATTCCCCTGGAAGAAATCGAACGAAACATTCAGGAATTGAGAAGTAGTATGGGCCGTATTCCTGGGATCGAAAAAAGTTTGATCGAAAAAATGCGGACACAAGCGGTTAAAGAAAAACTGTTCTTGTTTCTTTTGCAAAAAAGAGAAGAGACCGCCTTGGCAGAAGCGGTAACCGCGGCTAAAACCAGAACGGTTGATCGCGCGCGAGCTGCTAAATTTGCGGTATATCCGAAACCTAAAATGGTTCGAATCTTAAGTGGCGTATTGGGATTACTCGTTCCTTTTATCATCATTTTTATTTTGAGTCTTTTTGAAACCAAAGTAGATTCGGAAGAAGTGATTAAGCAGTTGACTTCTATTCCGATCCTTGGGCGAATTGCACAGGATAAAAGCGGTAAAAATATGGTCGTCAAGCACGGAAGTCGCACCGCCGTAAATGAGATGTTTAGATTGCTTCGAACCAATCTTAATTTTATCAATCACAATAAAAAGAATCAAATTATTATGCTTACTTCTTCCGTCTCTGGAGAAGGTAAGACCTTTATTGCGATCAATCTTGGAATGACCCTGGCCTTGTCGGATAAAAAAGTAGTATTGCTGGGGATGGATTTGCGTAAGCCTAAATTGGCCAGTTATCTAGGCGTAAGTCAAGAGAAAGGAATTTCCAATTACCTGATCGGACAAAGTGCAATTGAAGACATCGTCCATCAGCACCAAGACAATTCAAATCTGTTCTATATCACCTGTGGTGCCCTGGCACCTAACCCAGGAGAACTCATCTTGTCGAGCAGAATGGAAACAATGATCAAAGAACTATCAGCAAAATTCGATTATGTTCTGATTGATACGCCTCCAATTGGTTTGGTTTCAGATGCCTTACAATTGAGAAGTTTTGTAGACAATACTTTAATCGTCGTTCGACAAAATGTTACCAGAAAAGTAATGATCAAGCATCTGGAAAATATGGTCAGTAAAAAAGAATTGGAAAAAGCGAGCATCATCTTTAATGGCGTAAAACAAGGGAAAAGCTATTATGGCTACGGTGGCTACTATTACGGCAAAAATCAAGGTTACTATGTCGAAGAAGATTAAAAAAAATAGCACCTATCTCATTGCTGAAATTGGTCAGGCACATGATGGAAGTCTTGGGATTTTACATTCCTATATTGATGCCCTGGCGACTACAGGTGTCGATGCCATCAAATTTCAAACACATATTGCCGAAGCAGAAAGTAGTCTGCAAGAACCTTTTCGAATCAACTTCTCTTACGAAGATGCTACCCGTTTTGATTACTGGAAACGCATGTCTTTTTCTAAAGAACAATGGATCGGAATAAAAAAACATTGTGAAGAAAAAGGACTGGAATTTATGTCTTCTCCTTTTTCTCAGGCCGCAGTAGATTTATTAGAATCCATTGGCGTAAATCAATACAAAATTGGCTCCGGAGAAGTGACTAATTTTTTGATGCTCCAAAAAATCGCAGCCACGGGAAAACCCATCTTATTGTCCTCCGGAATGTGTGCGTTTTCTGAACTAGATGCTGCCGTCCAGTTTATCCGTCCTTTTGGCAATGACTTGAGTATCCTGCAATGCACCACCAGTTATCCAACGCCACCAGAGCGGGTCGGATTGAATGTTATCCAGGAATTAAAAGAACGCTATCCCGATCATCGGATTGGCCTTTCTGAGCATACAGGGAATATTGCTACCGGAATTGCTGCGGTAGCATTGGGAGCCGAAATCTTAGAATTCCACGCGGTATTTGATCGTAGAATATTTGGACCAGATGCTTCTTCTTCGTTGACCATAGACGAAGTGGCCCAATTGGTAAGCTCCGTTCGCTTTAT
This sequence comes from uncultured Saprospiraceae bacterium, assembly GCA_938015925.1. Lineage (GTDB taxonomy): Bacteria > Bacteroidota > Bacteroidia > Chitinophagales > Saprospiraceae > CALLVY01. Next base: position 1,717 of record CALLVY010000071.1, on the reverse strand, counting down.
CGAACAATCGCTGAATAATCCAATTGATAAAAATGATTTGCAACCCTACCTTGAGTTGAAGAAAATATTTGAAAAAACCTTAGCGGTCAATAAAGATTTACCCAAAGGACATCGCATTACCTTTGAAGATCTGGAAGCCAAAAAACCTGCGGGACAAGGCGTTTCTGCCAATCAGTTTAAAACAGTTATTGGAAAAGAATTGCAAAAGGATAAGACCCAATACGATTTTTTAAAAGCAGAAGATTTAAAATAACCCAGCGAGCTTGCAGCTTCCCGATAAAACGATAAGGAATCAAGTTTGATTTTGAAAAAAAGAAAAATGTCAAAGAGAAAGATATGTGTAGTGGTTACGGCTCGTCCTAGTTACAGTCGAATCAAATCGGCTTTACAGGCCATCAAGGAACATCCTGAATTGGAACTCCTTTTGGTGATTGCTGCTTCTGCCTTACTGGGGCGTTATGGAACGGCTGTAAAAATCATCGAACGCGATGGTTTTGATATTGCGGCCAAAGTTTTTAATGTCCTCGAAGGAGGCAATCTGGCAGCTCAAGCTAAAACAACGGGCTTAGGAATTATCGAACTCACCAATGTTTTCGAAAACTTAAAACCCGATGCCGTCCTGACGGTCGCAGATAGATTTGAAACCATGTCGACCGCTATCGCTGCGTCCTATTTGAATATTCCATTGGTTCATGTCCAAGGAGGAGAAGTCACCGGTAATATTGATGAAAAAGTAAGGCATGCCATTACAAAATTGTCTGACCTACATTTTGTAGCCTCCAAAAAGGCCCTTGAACGAGTCAATAAAATGGGCGAGACACCAGATAAGGTTTTCCTCACCGGATGTCCTTCTATTGACTTGGCCCACGAAATTTGTGTAGATGGCGCTCTCAATTTTGATCCTTATGAACGCTATGGCGGAGTAGGGCAGAAGCCCGACTTTTCAAAAGGCTATTTGATCGTCATGCAACATCCGGTCACCACAGAATACGAACAATCCAGAGCACAGGTGACCCAAACCCTGGAAGCCATCCAGGAATTAAAACTACCCACTTTTTGGTTTTGGCCCAATGTGGATGCTGGCTCCGACGGAACTTCCAATGCCATCCGCTCTTTTCGCGAAAATCAAGACATCGACCATATTCACTTTTTTAAAAACATGGGCCCTTATGATTTTCTACGCTTTCTAAAAAATAGCCTTTGCTTGATTGGAAATTCTAGCGTTGGGATTCGAGAAAGTGCCTACCTTGGCGTACCAGTAGTCAATATCGGCTCTCGCCAAAACGGAAGAGAAAGAGGCGGAAACGTAATTGACGTAGACTATGATAAATCAAAAATCCTAAGCGCTATCCAAGAACAAGTCAAACATGGAACTTATCCCCAAGACCGAACCTATGGCGAAGGAAATGCCGGTAAAAAAATGGCTGATTTATTAGCCGTACTTCCATTGACCTATCATAAGGTTTTGAACTATTAACAAATAAATTCGCCGAACTACAACTGTCCTCCCAAGCGAGCGACAGCAAAAGATACCAACAGTCCTCCCAAACGAGCGACAGCAAAAGATACCAACTGTCCTCCCAAGCGAGCGACAACGAAGATACCAACAGTCCTCCCAAACGAGCGACAACGAAGATACCAACAGTCCTCTCAAACGAGCGACAGCAAAAGATACCAACTGTCCTCCCAAACGAGCGACAACGAAGATACCAACAGT
>CALLVY010000070.1 GCA_938015925.1 uncultured Saprospiraceae bacterium | reverse complement strand
GGGTTGAGTATGACAATACTCAAAGTGAAGGAACCGTGACCACGGAAGGGTAGCACATGAGCGAACGATCCTTTGGTGAATGTCCAGTGGACATTCAAGTGAGGGAACCGCTAGCGGAAGGGATGACAGAGAAGTAAAAGGCGATTTTTTAGCCATACTAAATTATTTAGAATAAACTCTTTTATTCAGAATAAATCAAATGACAAAATGAAATTAAATCGAATTCGTTTAATAAATGGTGATGAAAAATTACTCCAAACCATTCTGAAAGGCGATCCCTATTTGTCACAGGAATTAAAACTCACCATCCCCAAAAAGTGGAGTGAATTTGGCAAAGAAATTTTTGAATTTACCTTGGAAGCGCTGAAGGCAAATCCAAGCGAAGGGAAGTGGTTGGTCTACTTACCCATCGAGACGGACAGCAAGACTTTGATTGGAACTTGTGGCTATAAGGGAGGACCGGATGAAGAAGGAATGGTGGAGATTGGCTATGAGGTCGCGGAGGATTTTAGGAATCAAGGCTATGCGACGGAGATAACAGAGTTGTTGGTTCGTCTGGCTTTTGCAGATGATCGCGTTCGAAAAATACAAGCGCATACTTTGGCGGAGAAAAATGCCTCGGTGCGGGTTTTGGAGAAATGTGGGTTTAAGTTTGTGAAAGAGTTTATGGAGGAGGAAGATGGTTTGGTTTGGAAATGGGAGAGACCGCGTTCTACCTATCAATAATAACATAGAGCCGCCCCCAAAAAGGAACGGCTCTAATGTCATCGACCTCTAGAATTGACTAATCAACATTTTTTTACTGATCAATTTTCGACCGCTTATTTTTATCCGAACCAGATAAATGCCACTTGGCAATCCACGCAAGTCTAGTCGAAGCGGACTTTCCACTACGGCATCTAATTCCTGTCTTTGTTTCAACTGCCCCAATTGATCATACAAATGAATCTCCGCTCCCATACCCGCAAATTCTTTCAGTTGTAGAAAAACTTCTTCCTGCGCAGGATTGGGAAACAGGTTTACTCGATCCAAATCAAGATCAAAAAATAATTGCTGGGTATTGGAATAACGGAACTGGCCGTCGCTAAAAATTTGCTTGATGCGGTAATAATTAAAACCCTGAAGTGGCGCTACATCCCGACCAATATGGCTCGTCTCTTGATCGCTGTTGGTCGCAGATGAAACCTCTGTTAGTGTACTAAAGACATCTCCATCTACAGAACGTTCAATGACAAAAGAACTGGTTTTAAAACTATTGTTAACCATCCAGTTGAGTTCCGCCTGACGACCATTTTCGAGGACTTCAAAGTGAAGGATATTTTGGTTTTTCCGGCTCAATGGACCTGCCCCTGCACCAAGGTTGATCGAAGCCAACTCACTACAACTAGGCTGCCAGTTGCTGTCATAAGTGGCAATAGAAATATGATGCATTCCATTGATCGGAATATCAACCGAAATGCTACTCCCACAATCATCTAAACAACGGAAGAGGGTATTCCAGGATGGCCCAAATACTTTGATGATCACATGCCCGGCATTCAAGCCCGAACCGCTGATATTAAGGGTTCCATTGCTAAAGGTATAGTTGAGGTCGCAGGGGAGTGGTGTACCTGTTGTTGGGCCACCTTCTCCACAGGCTGGACTAAGACTTCCGGTAGAGGTAACCTTTAAGGAAGTCAGGCTTCCACTGCTAACGTTGACAAATAAAAAGCCACCATCGGCAGTATTTAATACGGGTCTAAAGATATAGGGTACATCCTCTAGGTTATTGAACCAAAGCATATTGCCATTGACATCTATTTTTCCATAAGCATAACTAAAAGGGGTATTATTGATGGGATCCTGATAGCGGTAACCTGCCACCACTCCGCCATCGGAAGTCAATAGAAGACCAAAAAAACGTTGTACCCTATGATAACCATTTGTTGCTGCGGCATACAATTCCGAAATATTAGCTCGGTAGACAGACACTCCAGTATTGATGTTTATCTTTTCGATATAGGATTGATCATTGTTGCGATTGGCCACAAAGATAAACTGCCCATCCGCACTAGCTTCGAAACCTGCTACGGTATTGGAAGGAAAGTCAGAGGCCGTTTCTTCATACCAGCTGACGTCTCCATTGGCATCGATTCCGACGTAGGCCAGTTCGCTTCCATTATTTAGGTTCATCGCATAGCCTCCGGTGGAGTTTGGAATAGCAGGGCCATAAGAGGTCACATTATTTCCTGGAAAAACATTGTCATTATCTTGGTTGAGGACATTTCCATTTTCATCTAGTTTGATAAAAAGTTGATAAAATTGAGTGGGGCCGCCATCGTTGGAAACATGGGTTCCAGCGAGTAACCAACCGTCGCTGATTTTTCTGGCACTGACGCTAGCAAAACCACTAAGGATATTATTAGTTACAAGACTAATATCTTTGGTCCAGGCAATGCTGCTATTGGCATTGATTTTCTGAACACGCAAATTAGGGAAAGCGATAGAGCCGTCAACGTTTACCCGATCCGAAGCCGGACGAGGAGTCAAAACATCAGAGGTACTAATGAAATTGCCATTTTTATCTATACGGTTAGTTACCGTTCGGTCCTCTTGCGTATTTGAATTGTAGCCGGTTCCTACAAAAAGATATTCATCTCCCGTTTCTGCACTACTCCAATTTAACTGCCCGCCCGCATAGGTTCCGGCAGGTTTTAAGAAACCACATTCGTCCCCAATAGGTTCTTGGGTAATACTGATGCTCTTCACTACGGTATTGTTTCCCTCATTACTTTCTGCAATGCTATTATTGATGTCCGTTTTGGCGATGAGGTAATAATCTCCTGCCATTGTTCCCGCAGGGACGGTAATCGCAGCAGGAACATTATTGATGGTCCCTACCGGAGTATTTCCCGTATTGATGACCCCAACTTGGGTATCCGAATTGTCTAGGACATTATTGGTCGACAAATAAAAACCAATGACATAAGCCCCATCAGCAGTGCTGGTACCACTATTGATCAGGTCAATTGTAAAGGAAGGAACTGCTCCGGCATCGGCGCTCGCAGGAGATTTCATATCTGCCAGTCTCAGATCCGCTAGTTCTGGATTGCTTCCGCTGATCCTTACCGGTTCCAACTCATTACAGGTTTGTTGCCAATTGCTGGTGTAGAGTTGGTAAGACACATAATAGGTCGCACCAGAAGTGAGGCCGGAAATGGTCAAGGGATCGGTACAATTGTCAAAGCAATCATACTCCGTCGTCCAATTGGGCCCAAAAAGTTTGAAAATCACATGGCCGGCGGTCAAACCGCTAATGGTAATACTACTATTGGTGGTGGTCCAGCTGACGCCGCAAGCAAGCGTTGCGTTTTCTCCAAAAACAACTTTTTCAGAAGGCTTATTGGCAAAGGTCAAAAAGGGAACGGAAAGCCAGAATAGAAGCGCTAAAAAGCCAGCTCTAAGGGGCATTTCATTGAAACGAGTACAGTGATTTCTCATGTTGATCTATTTTTAGTGAAGCAATAAAAGAAGCGGAGAATCGACGGATACGTCGATTTGCCTCACCAAAAATGAGAAAAAGCAATAGCTTGGACCTTTGATTTTGCGATTAAAACCTTCGAAAACAGGTTTCTAAGAAGAAAATAGGGAATTTAGTTAGTGCCTATCTTCCCGATAGACTCTGCCTTTAACTCAAAAATTGATGATATCCTAAATACTGCACTTAGTAATGGAGATAACTGTAAGGATACATTGATGCCAAAATAGACCGAAATAAACTTGGCAGGGGAGGGAAATACAGTTTCCATCCTCCCTTAGGCTTTTGCTTTTGTTCTATAAACATTAGCTGCTCGCTGGGCCTAAAATGGCTAAAGTCGAGCTTAGGACTTCGCCGTCCTCTTCGGGTTCACTTTTAAGTGTTCTTTATAAACCGTACTAAAATATTCCGGGCTGGAGAAACCACAGGAATAAGCCACTTCAGAAACAGATTTTTGTCCTTTCTTCAATAATTTACTGGCCGCTTCCAGGCGATAATGGCGTAAGATTTTACTGGGACTGGCACCGAGTAGGGCTTTAGATTTTTTGGAAAGCTGTCCACGGCTGATTTTGAGTTTTTGAGCAAAAGCATCCACATTGAAATCATTATCGGAATAATTCTTTTCAAGGGTTTCAAGAATTAGGTCAAGGAAAGGATCTCCTTTTTGGGGCTCCTCCTCTTGCTGCATTTGAAAACGGAGGCGGAGGCGACGGCGATTCTTGAGGAGGTTTTGTAGCATAAGCAACAGCTCTTCGCTTTTGAACGGTTTGGTGAGATAGGCATCGGCTAATTGATGGAGTCCTTGGTAACGCGTTTTTAGATCGGTCTTTGCGGTGAGGATGAGCACCGGGATATGGTCGGTGAGGAGGTGGTTTTTTAACTCTTTACAGAAATCCAGTCCATTTTTTTTGGGCAACATCAGATCGGTAATGATGATGTCCGGGATTTGTTCCAGGGCGACGGCCATCCCTTTGATCGCATCGGGCGAATGGACAACTTCAAAATCATTGGACAAGATGTCTTGCAAATGCTGCGCCAATTCGAGGTGATCTTCCACCAGCAATAAATGCGGTTTTTTATGGAGTGGATCACTTGGTTTGTTTTCCGGATCTTCTACTTGTCCTTCAGGGAGGATCTCCTCTACGACTGCTAGCTTATTTGTTGAAATGTTTTCAAATGGAAAGGACAAAGAGAAGATGGATCCTTTTCCTTTTTGGGAGTCCAATTGAATGTCGCCACCAATTAGGAGCGCCAATTCTTTGGAGAGGGCCAAGCCAACACCAAAGCCAGGTGCGGATTCTTCGGCTTGTTGTTGAGCCCGAAAATACCAATCAAAAATTTGCGCTGCTTCTGCGGGAGCGATACCCGGGCCTTCGTCTTCTACTCGTATTAGTAGTTCTTGTCCTTTGGCTTCCATGCTGAGTTTTATCCGTCCTCCATCCGGAGAGTACTTCAAGGCATTGGTCAATAAATTGGTGACGATGGTTTTTATTTTTTCAAAATCTTGTTGTATAGGAAGGTGCTCATGGTAAAGGTCTAGCTGCCAA
>CALLVY010000069.1 GCA_938015925.1 uncultured Saprospiraceae bacterium | reverse complement strand
CCGATTTATATGTCAGCTTATTTATTTATCTTTGCGAATATTTAGAAAACAGCCCGCAAAACCAAAAAACAGTCGGCTTTTTCAATCACAATCGCACGAGATGAATACTAAAGTTTCGGTCTTAAGATCGCACAAAAGTAATGATAACCTGATAATTCTGGCCGATAATAATAATTTCTCTTGGACCAAAGATTTTTTGAATAGTGCAGAACAGACTTATTTAAAGAAAATGGCCAAAAGGGAAGTGTCTCCTATTTTAATCCCTCAGGAAAATCGAATCCTTATTGTTCAGTTTTTAAAATCCTGCTCCAACGAAGCAGTAGAACGCGAACGAGCAAGAATCGCTGGCTGTGATATATTATCGACCCTCTCTCACTACAAGATTTCTTCTATCGCTTTAATCCAACGAAGCAAAAAGAATCACATCTTGGATTTTCTCGAAGGTATGATTCTTGGAAATTATCAGTTCCTCAAATATTTTAAAGATAAAGTCGCTAAAACCAATTCCCTTCGAGATATCAAGATCGAACAAGGAATGCTTAGCAAAAAAGAATTGGATCAATTGATCGCGGTCACCTCTTCCACTTGTTTGGCCCGTGACTTGGTCAACGAACCACAATCTTATCTATCTGCGATTCAACTTAGCGAAGACATCAAAAAAATCGGCAAAGCATCTGGTTTCTCGGTAAAAGTCCTCAACAAGAAGAAAATCCAGCAAATGAAAATGGGAGGCTTACTCGCCGTTAACCTAGGAAGTAAATTGCCCCCGACTTTTTCCATCCTGGAATGGAAACCTAAAAATAGTACGAATAAAAAACCAGTGGTCTTGGTTGGAAAAGGAGTGGTCTACGACACGGGCGGATTAAGCCTTAAGCCGACTCCCAACTCCATGGATTTTATGAAAAGTGATATGGCTGGTGCTGCGACTGTTATTGGTACAATGGCAGCTGTAGCAAAAGCGAAATTACCAATACACCTAATCGCCTTAGTACCTTCTACCGACAATCGCCCTGGCCAAGATGCTTATGTTCCAGGTGATGTCGTGACCATGTATAGCGGTACTACCGTAGAAATTCTAAATACCGATGCAGAAGGGCGTCTACTTCTTGCCGATGCCTTGCATTATGCCAAAAAATACAAACCGGAGTTAGTTCTCGATTTTGCTACACTTACCGGTTCTGCCGCCAATGCAGTTGGCCCAGAAGCAATTTGCTATATGGGCAATGCCGATCAATCTACTAAAACCAAAATGGAAGAGTGCGGTCATGCAGTATACGAAAGACTGATTGAATTTCCATTGTGGCAGGAATATGGAGAATACCTCAAATCTAATGTAGCAGATTTGAAAAACCTTGGGGGGGCTACCTCCGGAATGATCACCGCTGGAAAATTTCTAGAGCATTTCACCGATTATTCTTGGCTACATTTTGATATCGCTGGATCTGCGTTTCTAAAAACAAGTGACAATTACCGCAGCCGGGAAGGAACCGGAGTTGGGGTAAGACTTTTATTTGATTTTCTAAAAAAATACGTTCTTTAAGAGTCTTTGAAAAAACGATTCTAAATTTTTGGAATACTTTTCATTGCTATTGCCTGTAAAGAATTAAAAATACAACCTGGGAATTATGGATAAAATGAGAATAGGAATTACAATTGGAGACATCAACGGCGTAGGGCTGGAAGTGATCCTCAAAACACTAGCCAACGCCAATATCACTAAAACTTGTATTCCGGTGATCTATGGCTCCTCTAAGGTCGTTTCTTACCATAAAAACGTTGTGGGGATCGAAAATTTTTCCACCCATAATGTCAGCTCCGCCGAGCGCCTCAAATACGACAGAATCAATCTCGTCAATTGCTGGCAAGATGATACCAATATCACTCTTGGTCAAATGACAGAAGCCAGTGGGAAGTACGCTAAAATTTCACTAGAGCAAGCGACCAATGATTTAAAACAAGGCTATATTGATGCGATCGTAACCGCTCCTTTTAATAAGAAAGCCATGAATATGGTAGGTTTCGATTTTCCTGGCCATACCGAGTACCTCACACATGCTTTTGATAAAAAAGACAGCTTGATGCTCATGGTACATGAAGATTTGCGAGTGGGACTGGTGACCAATCATTTACCCATTTCGAAAGTTTCAGAATCGATTACGAAAGAATTAATTCGATTCAAATTGAGAACGCTACACACGACCTTAATACAAGATTTTGGTATCGAGAAACCAATCATTGCCATATTAGGACTCAATCCGCATGCTGGAGATGATGGTTTGATTGGAAAAGAGGAAGAAGAAGTCATCCGTCCGGTGATCATCGAGGCGAAGAAAAAAGGAATCATGGTGATGGGGCCTTTCCCGGCAGATGGATTCTTTGGCTCTGGCCAACACCGAAAAGTAGATGGCGTATTGGCCATGTATCACGATCAGGGATTGACTCCTTTTAAAGCACTTTCTTTTGGAGCAGGTGTCAATTTCACTGCCGGACTTCCAGGCATTCGAACTTCTCCA
>CALLVY010000068.1 GCA_938015925.1 uncultured Saprospiraceae bacterium | reverse complement strand
AATTGCTTTTTAGGCGTAATGATCACCGGGCAAATTTCAATGACCGATCCTTTAGGGATTTTTTCTGAAGTATAGACTCCGCGTCCACCCAGTTTACTTGGGGCGATATACAGACCAGGGATTTGTTGACTCATACCTAAGATGTTTCAATGGTTTTTTATGAAATATTTGTTGATTGGGGTTTACAACTAAATCAGCTTTTCTCGATGCAAATCTAATAATTTGTATTTGAAAAATCTACACATCACTTACTATACTTTATTATAAATATTTTCATAGGAAGCTGAATTATCTTTTCTAGCTACTCTTCGTTGATAAAAGATTCCTGTAGCTAGACTACCCTCTCCTTCAATACATTCGGGGTAGACTATTTTTGCCGCCTCGATTAGCTAGAAAATCTTTATTCCCATTCTAGACTAAACCACTTTAGAATGAAGTCTATTTTCTAGAAATATAAACACCAAATAAAATCAGTACCATTCCCAGAAAATGATAAATCGTTATGGGTTCTCCATCTAAGAAACCCCAGCCTAAAGCGACCATTGGGATTAAGTAACTCACTGTAGAAGCAAAAACGGCATTGGTCAATTGGACCAGCCAGAAAAACAACAAGGAAGCAATCACCGTACCAGCGAAAGCGAGTAGGCAAATATATCCCAGCGAACTCAAGCCTTGCGGATGCGTCTGAATAATTTCAATAAAATCAGTCGACAATAAATAAAGTATCGCAGGCGGCCCTACCAATACAAAAGAAGCAGCACTTAAAGTAATCGGATTCATATCCTGCAAAGAAGCTTTCACGGTATTGGCACTATAGGCATATAAAAAGCAAGCGATGATGACCAAGCCACCATACCAGAAATTGGCAGAATTACCACTTTGCCCAAAATAAACCAAAAAGACAGCTCCGCATAATCCCATCAAAACGCCCAATATTTTCGCCCAGGAATAAGGCATTTTGAATAAAATAAAGGCTTGCAATAAAGTAAACAAAGGCGTAAGCGAACTCAGTAATCCAGTAAGCGAACTACTCAGCCGAGTCTGTGCCAAAGCAAACAAAAAAGCAGGGATAAAACTTCCGGCGCCGCCAACGATCAACAGCGCCTTGGTCTTGGACCAATCAATATCCGAAAAGCGAAGAATAAAAATGGGGAGAAAACACAAAGTAGAAAAACTAATGCGCATACAAGCCAACTGCTCCGGAGCAAAAGCAAGCAATCCTTTTTTGATCAGGATATAAGAACTTCCCCATACAATACTTAGGAGCAAAAGCACGAACCAGCTCATAAGCGTTGGTGCTTTTTCTTGGGTCGTTACGGGAGCTGAAATGGCTGTTTTCAAAATTTATTTTTAATGAGGTGCAAAGATAGAAGGATTTGTCACTTGATGATGGTTTGATTAGAAACGAGCATGTTTGTTTAACGTATGGTGATAGAGAAAGTTGTAGTGGAGGAGGACGGGAGATCGATTTATTCAATGTCTTCAATTGTCCAGTGGAAATCATTTTGTAGAGCAGGTAGGCTTCGCCAGTCCAGGCTTCTGGTTTTTAACCAATAAGCTTGGTCATTCTGGAAATATTGAACAAAGAGGATGCCTTCTTCCTCCAGGTATTGATAGTGTAAAACGCTTTGGTTTTGTTGGTAATCGCTGAGGTGAAATTGTTGATTTAGTAAGTCGATGTCCAATTTAAAATCTTGCATCTGATTTTGTTGGTTTTGGAAAATCAGGTAGCCATTGCGATGAACAAATATTTTTTGGATGCCCACGGTCTCCACAGCTAGTTTTTGATCCTCTAAGCTCACTTCAATGACCTCATAAGCACCGTGGAGGTATGGGCGTGGACTTTGGTCGGCATTAAATTGGCCGGTACGGACATAAGGGAAAAGGCTTTCCAAGAGCAGCAAACTAATAGCAAAGATTTTTAGAGCAGTTTTGAGCCAGGTAGTTTGGATGGAAATGGAGGGAGATTGCTTTATTTGACTAGGTTTTTGCAGGATTAAAAAATCATAGAAAGACTTGAAAAAGGGACTCCATAAGAAGAAAGCAATCGCCCAGAGGAAAATAGAATAGACTTTTACTGAAATGTCAAAACCAAAATTGATGGCCACGATATTTGTCAATACAGGAAGTGCGATCAAAAGACCAATCAAACGGGTTCTTGGAAATAAGAGCAAGAAAGCAGGAAGGACTTCGAGCAGGCCCATGAAAATATTATAGGAATAAGAAAGGCCCATGGTGGACCAAAATAAAAGGTCTTTGCTGATTTGTCCGAGTGGGGTGTAAAGGAGGTTGGGTTCTGGAAGATAAAATTGTGCTTTAAATAACTTATCGCAGCCATACTTCATCAATTGCATGGCGAGGTAGTACGTGAGAAATGTTCGGATAAAATTAAAAATCCCTGGCTGATAGGTCTGCCACTTTTTACTCCATAGAAGCAATAGACTGCTACCAGCAGCCAAGAGTAAAAGAAGGAATAGCAAAGCATATAAGGCGATGGAATCAGAGGTGATTTCTGGAGCAGCTAGCACGCCATTGCGATCCAGTACCCAGGCCAGAAAATCACCAAAGACAAACTGTCCCAAAGAAAGCTGGAACGGAATAAAACGAAAGGGAAAAGGAATAAAAAGGGCTCCGAGAAAAAGTCCGAAATAGCAAGTACTAATCCCCCAAAGTTTAATGCTGTTTTTCAAATTTTTTCGCTTCTCGAAGTAATACTAAGGCTTCTGGAATTTAGTAATGGTCCAGGCCATGAGCAAAGAAAATAAAGCCACCCAAGCCAAAGATAAAAAAGAAACACTCGATTTAGAATAATCTATGGGGTCGGTCGTGGAAGGCTCAAGGATTTCCTGCTTTTTCTTTTCTTTTTTCGGCTTTGCTTCTTTCTTTTTTTTGGGACGCTTCTTTTTAGCTTTTTCTTTCTTCTTTTCTTTTGCTACTTCAGGCTTTGTCGCTTGGCTTTTTTCCGTCGAATGATCGTCAAAGCCGATAAAGGCTACCGTTTTGGATTTGTTGGTAAAATAATAATCTTGATCCAATGTTTTTTGGATATGCGCTAGAGAATGTTGCTGATTAAACAAAGGGTGATTGTACACCGTGTCTTTTCCTGCCTGCCAGATAGAAGTATCTTCCAGTGGTCGGCTACAGACTTTGTGGGTGACCATGACTACGCCTTCTGAAGGAAGAAAGATGAGGCTATCCAAACGAGAAGTCTGAATCATTGGCTCCGGTGCTACTCCGAAGTTAGAGTCGCCAAGATCAAACAGATTTTTATCCAGGGCTATTTTGAAATTAGCTTTACTGCCGCTATGGCTTTTATGGGAAATGAGTTTGGTTTGTGCAAAAGATGAATGGATTCCGAGGCAGAGGAAGAGCGCGAATAAGTATGCTTTTTTCATGTGCTGGAGTATTTGGTTTATTAGGTTCCAACGCTATAAAATTAAGGCTAGTATTTTGGAGGGAAAAATATCTATGACTAAGCTTACTCTATTTTTAAAGAACCTCAATGAAAAATGGTTTTAATTTCGGAGTAGTCAAGGTTTCTATTCTTGCTTTTTATAAATCCTCCAATCCAAGCCCCGAATCACCTTCCCGCAAAAAGTATTATAGGAAAGGAAGAATGTCGAATTATAATTGAGGTATAATGAATGTCGAAAAAGGGACAGAAAACTACCTTGGCAATGAATATCCCAATTCAATATTCGGAATTGTCGAATTAATATTCAATATTCCATAAACAATGAACATCACCTTTTCCCCTTCCAATCCAACACCCGAATCACCTCCTCACAAAAAGCATAATCCTCCTCCACATTCGAAGCTACAATCACCGTCCGATTGCCCAAAAAACGATTCACCAAATCCCGATACCATTCGGCACCCTGGACATCCAGATTCGTCGTTGGTTCATCCAGTAAAAGCAGGTCGGCTTCGGAGCAAATGGCCAAGACCAATTTTAAACGTTGCTTCATGCCCGAAGAAAAAAAGCGGATTTCCTTGTCTACAGATTTTTCAAAACCGAGGAGTTCGATCAGGTCATCGACT
>CALLVY010000067.1 GCA_938015925.1 uncultured Saprospiraceae bacterium | reverse complement strand
TAGGGATTTCCATCAGCATCTATGATGCCATTGGCGGGCAGTGTAATTTTGCTATTGCCATTGGCCATAAGGGTACCTCCTGTCGTTGACAGGATGGTACCAACGATGGTTTTAGCTAACAGCATCACCTGGATTTGGGAGCGTTTTCCTGCTTTAGCATTGACCATTTTGGTATTTGCAAAATAACCTACTTTGCTAATGCTCACTGCGCTTCCATATTCATTCAGTGTGGTATTGTCGAAATTAAAAACACCATTCTCATCGGTAAGTCTTGTCGAGTTTCCAACTTTCACTAAAGCTCCCGAGACTGCTTGTCCCGCTTCATTGATCACCGTACCGGAGAGCGGTGCAAAAACTTCTTTTACTGGAATTTCGTAAGCATCAGGATTTACAGGTTCAACGATATCATCATTTTGACACGATGCTAAAGAGAAACATAAGAAAAGGCATAACCAGCCCATTTTTTTTAAATTATTCATGTTATATTTTTTTTTAAAAAAGATAATTCTAGTTGGGGCAAAAATCAATTCGCCCTTTCCATTCAACAACATACACGATGATCTATTTACAAAGGTTGGGTCAGGGAGCATTTTTTTTTGAATATTATCTTCTACGAACACCTTTTAAGTCTTGAAGCAGTAAAACAATTTAGTCTGATTTGGTATTTCACTCCTTAGAATCTTCCTTTAAACAACCGGGCTTTGCTTCTTTAACAACAAGAGCACCGAAATCAATATAAAAATGCTAGGTATCGAAATAATAGTAGGCTCAATCGCCGCTGGAGTCGTAATTTTTGCTGTTCGCAAAAGAAAAAAAGCAGAACTTATTTTTTGGTCAAGGGCATTAATCATTGTAGCATTGATTTATGTAGGCTTTGCCCTTTTTGCGGCCAATTGGGAATGGTTGCCGACAGAAGTAGCCAGTGTTTTAATTTATGGAATCCCGGCGGGTTTGGCGATGTATCATTCCCCTTGGTGGTTGGTTTTGGGCTGGGTAGCTCATGTAGGCTGGGACGTCGGATTGCATTACGGAGGTCATCCGGGCTTTGTGCCGCATTGGTATCCAGGAGCCTGCATTGGATTTGATCTTACGGTAGCGGGATATTGGGTGTGGAAAATTTTGGAGGCGAAGCAAAAGAATAAATTCAGTTTATAAAAACGCTTCTGCTTTTTTTCTTACTTTTAGTCGTTAAATTTTTATACCCATTCAAGGTTTCTTATTCAAAATTTAAATTCATGGCTAAAGAAGGATTAGTTAAAGGAGAAGATGGTTTGCTGCGTTGTTGGTGGCATGGCGGTTTGGAAGATTATATCGAATACCACGATACCGAATGGGGCCATCCTACGGTGGATGATTTTCGTTTGTTCGAAAAAATTTGTCTGGAAGGATTTCAATCCGGTCTGAGTTGGTTGACCATTTTGCGGAAGCGAGAAAACTTTAGAAAAGCGTTTAAAAAATTCGACTTCAATAAAGTAGCAAAATTTGGAGAAAAGGAAGTGGAAGCATTGGTGCAAAATGCTGGAATTATTCGGCATCGTGGAAAAATAAATGCCACGATCAATAATGCGCTCCGCGCCAAGGAAATGAAAAAAGAATTTGGGAGCCTCGCAAAATATTTTTGGCAATACGAACCCAAAGCCAAAGACCGTCCCAAAAAAATGGACTATGCCACCCTCTCCCAATTGGCCACGACTCCTGCATCTATTGCCCTGAGTAAGGATTTAAAAAAACGAGGATGGAAATTTGTGGGTCCAACGACCGCTTATGCTTTTATGCAAGCGATGGGCTTGGTCAATGATCACCTGGAAGGTTGCCATTGTCGAAAATTGGTAAAAGAGAAACGGAAAAACATGGAGAAACTCTTTTAGAATCAAAAAAATCCGAAGCCTGCTTAAAGCTTCGGATTTTTTTATCCTTTTCCAAAACAAGTGCTTAACGAATATCTACCCCCCCATAAGTCGCGCGTATATGCACCAGGCTTTTTCCATTACCACTTCCCACAAAGCCTTTCAGTTCCCGACTGGAAGATTGATCGATGTGGTGGTGAACATCTGCCGATGAGGGGTAATCTATATTGGCATGGGTCGTCGCTACATCAAATTCATAGTCCGCGCCATCTTCAATATCAATATCGATTCCTGTATATTTTGAATCCACTTCCAGTTTGGAAAAATCGCGAGACAGACCATCTATATCCAAATCGCCATATTCTAAATTGAATTTTCCACGATGGGCCAAAAACTGAATATCAAAATCGCTATAGCGAGAAATTGCCGTAATATTATCTGCGGATTTAATTTCAAAGTCATCGTATTTGCCCTGATTATTCAATCCGCGGATTTCGCCGAGGCGATAGGTATCGTATTTGGAAATCGTTTCGAGATCGCCAGCTCTGGTGATGTATACTTTGGAATACTTACTTTCTAAGTTTAGGTCGCGTACATCTTCGATCCGCAATTTCCCATACTTAATGATAACATCTGCGTCCTTGGCATTTGCAACTACCGCATTGCCATAACCGATATTCAAGACCAAATTATTGTCTACACCATCCAGACGAACATCTCCATACTTGGCAATAATATTGGCCTTTCCGGTGATTTTCTCAACTGTTGAATGCCCGTATTTATTATTCAATTTCAAATTGCAACTGGTCGGCATAAACACCTCATAATTGATGGTGTAATTCGAAGAATTACCAGAGCCTCCCCACCAGGAAGACATCCAACTTTTTTTCTCCGTTTCGATCGTCGTTTCCCCTTTTACAAAATCGCTAGAACTATCAAAGTCGATTTGAATGCGATCAAAAACCTCTTTTGCCGCTTCTTCACTTCCTGCGTTTACAATAATCGTCACCTCTACTTTTACCTGATTTTCATTCCAGGTTTTGACATCCACCTGTCCATGTCGATTAATCATTTCTACGGTACCATCTGCAGAAATAGCAAATTCCTTCTTGATGGTTTTGTCAAATTCTTTTTTAAACAAATGGTCTTTCTGGACATTATCAAAGGCAAACATCGGTTGCCCTGCAAGTATTCCAATCAAGAATACCCAAGCCATTTTATAAGTTAATTGTTTCATCTTTTTTTAATTTTTGTGGTTCCGTAGAACCCGATTTAACTCTAGACAAGACCCGCTCGAGTATTTCTAATCGGTCTTGATAATTTTCGATCATTGCACGAACGATCTGTTCCTCGCTATCTTTAGGCGCAGCCTGTAGTTCTCCTTTCAATTCTTCCAGAAAGGATTCTAACTGTTGTAAATCTTCATAAACCGTTGGATCAGAATGATGGCTGGCGAGTAAGGCTTTTTTTTCCTTTAACTGTACTTCATAATACTGCTGGAGCTCCCGATGTTCCAGAGAGACATCGGCCAGACTTTGACGAGCAGTATCTTGTTGATTGATTTGCATGCCTATCAAAGTACCCAAACCCAATAAAATCAGGACGGAAGCGGCGGCGGCAAAATTGCGCCAAAGAGAAACCCTGCGCGGACGCTGGTTTTTACCGAGGTTGTTGTCTATGCCCGCCCAAACCTTGAGGTCGGGACTTTCCATATCAAAGTCTGCTCGATTACTTCGGATGAAGTCTTCCAGGTTATCTTTCATTTTAGGTGTTTTAATAACGTTGAAAGAATGACTCGTCTGAGTCTGTCTTCTCAATCGCGATTAATAAATAATTTGCTAGCTTCTGCTAAACTCTCCTTGCAATATATTGCGCAATTTCGCTTTTGCTCTACTGTATTGCGATTTGGAGGTTGCCTCTGAGATACTTAATATCTCT
>CALLVY010000066.1 GCA_938015925.1 uncultured Saprospiraceae bacterium | reverse complement strand
GCACAGATTTTATAGAGGTATTAAGTAAAAACAATTATAATTCTAACACATGGACACCACTTACCTTAGGAATATGCAGCATTTATACTGCTCAAAAATAGTAATCCTACTTTTTTGTTGTTTTGGACTCTCTAATAGTGTGCAAGCGCAGAAAGGGAATTACAACTTTTTGGCCTTTGAGCAAAAGCCGTATTATTTTGGAATTACTTTGGCTTACAACTCCTCTAATTTCAAAATTAGACATTCTCAGAAGTTTATCCTCAACGATAGCATCAATACCGCGGAGTCTATTACTGGCCCTGGTTTCAATCTAGGTATTGTCAGTAATCTTAAAGTCGGGCAATTTTTTGACTTTCGCTTCCTCCCTACCCTTTCTTTTGCGGAGAAAAACATTGAATACAAATCTACAGACCTAAGCGTCAATCAATATACCCGAAAAATTGAATCGGTTTTGGTTGAACTGCCTTTTCACCTACGGTATAAATCTGCTCCTTATAATGATAAGCGAATGTTTGTTATCGCAGGGATCAAATATTCTTTTGACGTAGCTAGTGATTCGAGAGCCAGACAAAGAGATGAATTGGTTAAGATTTCTCCAACGGATTTTGCTTTTGAAGTGGGAGCTGGTGTACAAATGTTTTTTCCCTACTTTATTTTCTCTCCTGAAATCAAATTATCTCACGGAATCGGTAATGTCCTGATTTTCGATAATGATCTGGACCAATCCAATGTAATTGAAAAGGTAATCTCCAGAGCGGTTACGATTTCGCTGCATTTTGAAGGATAGAAAATTATAGATCCTAAGTCCAATAACAAAAAGAGTCCTTCTGAATATTTCGGAAGGACTCTTTTTTGGTTTATTGACTTATAGAAGCCCAAATCTATTGGTATTTACCGCCACCTTGACAAAACGCACTATTTAAGCAGTCGCTAAACAGTAAACAACAATACTTTATTCTTCGAGATCGTTTTAAGGATTCATAATAGCCATCGAATCATGTATCCAAAACATCCCCAAGCTTTCCGAAATTACTTATTGCTTAGTTTGTTCTTTTGCCTGACTTCTATTTCTGTGGAGGCACAAAGAGGGAATTATAATTTTGGAAATTTCGAACGAAAAGATTTTTATTTTGGAATTGCCTTAGGACTAAATCAGTCCAATTTTCAAATACATAAATCTGCTTTTTTTACCGAAAACAGAGCAATCAATTCCATAACATCAAACCAATCCCCGGGAATGAACTTGGGAATTATTAGCAATTATAAAATACAAAAGTACTTTGATTTCCGTTTCACCCCTTCCCTAGTCCTGGGCGGACAATCTATCTCCTATACCCTCAGTGACCCAGATCAAGAAGATCTCAATTATGATTTCGAAATGACTTCTGTAGCACTTCCCTTTCATTTGCGATACAAATCTGCCCCCTATAAAGACAAACGCCTTTTCGTGATTGCAGGAATGAAATATTCCTTTAATCTTTCTAATGATAATAATAGTCGGCAGCAAGCAGAGCTGTTAAAGATTTCTGCGACGGATTATGCTTTTGAAATTGGTGCGGGTATTCAATTTTTCTTGCCTTTTTTCATTTTCTCTCCAGAGATAAAATATTCACATGGCTTTGGCAATATTCATATTTACGATGCTAGTAAAATCGAATCCAGAGCATTGGAAAAGGTGGTGTCACGAGCTTTGACTATTTCATTAAACTTTGAAGGATAAAAGGTTGGTTTATTATGGGATCTTAACAAGCACAATGATCTTCCACAAAGGCAATCACTTCTGGAAAGAAGGTATTAAACTCCTCATTAAATGCTTTGTAGTCTGCTTTTAAATGCTCCACAGCTCCGCCAAAATTGGAAGGAAAACGGGTTCGTTTATCCATCTTCTCTAAAGTAAATTGCAATCCCTCAAAACTCTGATAACTCATCAGCCAATCATGCTCAATCATATTGGGTAGATTTTTTTTCATCTTAGCCGGAATTTCCTCCATTCTCCTATTAAAAATCTTATAGACATCTTGGGCAAAATCGGCCAAGCTAGTTCCGGAGTATCGCTTCCAATTATTGGCGAGGAGGTGATCGTAAAGTACATCAATCACTACCGGGGAATATTTGCGATGATGTGGTTGCAATCGATGTGTTCCTTGACGGACGACTGGGTGTCGGTCGGTATAAGAATCTATTTGGCGATGGAGCTGGATTCCTGCTTGAATCTCCGGAGAATAAGTACTCACTTGCTTGTTAGAAATAGAATCTGCGATAAAATTCCCAATCAAAAGATCTTCATTATCACAAGAAAGGTAAAGATGGGCCAGATAATTCATATTACCACTCGGTATTTAGTGCGTTTTTAATGAGGAAGTTGTTTTAGAGAACTTCCTGCTCTCCTAATACTTTGAATTCCCAAAATAGCAAACATTTCTTATCGGAAAATTCTATATTTGCACCCTATTTAATAAAAAGGTGCTTAATAGCCTATTTAAAATTGGCTCCCACCTTATTTCATATTCAAATAAATATTCAAAATGGCCTTAAAGTGCGGTATCGTAGGACTCCCAAATGTTGGAAAATCCACTCTTTTTAATGCGCTGACCTCAGCCAAAGCGCTCGCAGCAAATTATCCTTTTGCTACCAAAGATCCTAATG
>CALLVY010000065.1 GCA_938015925.1 uncultured Saprospiraceae bacterium | reverse complement strand
AGAAGTGGCGGCCAGTATATTGGATGATGATCCGACTTTTGCAAAAGAAGTACATCGGCCTTTGCATAATTATTTGGCGAGGAATGAGAAAAAATTAAGAGGATGGAGTCGGATTAGTTGATCTTCATGAACTTAAAAGCCGCACACCTGTACGACATAACTACTTGTATGTTTTCATTTGATTTTGTATATTTACGTACATGGATGCAGATATACCGTATAATGCAATAGAAAACTTTGTTAAACTTACAAAGTTAGATCTTGAATCAAAAAATCTTCTGAACATCGACCAGAATAATTATTCTGATGGCAAGCTTAAGCTCAAGATAGATAATGAGGAGTATGATTTTCTATTTGAACTCAAAAAAAACTTAACATTATCCAAGCTACCCAATCTCCTTAGTAATCTAAGTAGCCAAAATAATATTATCCTAATTTCAGATTACATCCCCAAACCAGTCAAAGAATTTTTAAGAGATAACAACTTATCCTATATTGATGTTGTAGGCAATGCTTTTATTACCAATAAGGAAGGTGTATTTATTTATGTAGAAACCAATAAAAATGGTAAATCGTTATCAGAAAAACCTAACAGGGCTTTTTCTAAATCTGGCATCAAGGTCATTTATCAAATTCTAACCAATGAAAAAATTGTAAATATGCCATACAGGCACATTGGAAGGGTTTGTAAGGTTTCTATCGACACTGTTGGAAAGGTTTTCAAAGAACTTTTAAGAGACAAATATTTAGTTCAAATAAAGGACAAGGAATTCAAAATTCAAAATAAAGAACGATTACTTCAAGAATGGACTACTGTGTTCAATAAAATATTGAGACCCAAATTAAAGCAACAAAATTTCAAGCCAAAGGATTTCACAATTAACAAGCTGCTTGATATTCCATTATCAAACTCAATTGGAGGAGAGCTTGCTGCTGACTTTTTATCAAATTATCTTATCGCCGAGAGTGCCATAATATATACAGATAAACCATTTTTTGAAATTGCAAAAAAACTTAACTTACTTCCTGCAATAGATGGACCTATTAAATTCGTTGAAAAGTTTTGGAAAGACGAGTCCATAAATGATAAGGAAGCAATTGTTAATCCTATTCTAGTATATGCCGATCTTTTAAGTGACCCTAAACCTCGTAACCTAGAAGCCGCAAAAATTATATACAATAAACATGTCAAAAATACTTTATGAAGCTTTAGGTAACGCTCATTTGAAAAATATAATCAAAGATGTTCAGATAGCTTCTTCTCTATTAGAAATTGATTTTTTTGGGGTAGGCGCACTTGCAAGAAATATTTGGTATGTATCAAACAATCAGCATCCTAGAGGTACAAAAGATGTGGATTTTGGAATTTATGTTTCAAATTCCAAAAAATATAATCAACTAAAAAATAAGCTAATTGATGATTTTTCATACATCCCCGTTTCAACAAATCCATTTTGCTTAATCTCACCATATAAGATCCCATTAGATTTGCTTCCATTTGGAGAAATTGAACAAAATGGAAAAATCCTGATTGAAGGAAAGGGGCTTGTTTCAATTAATTTAGACGGTTTTTCAGAGACTTATACTAATGGTTTAATCATCACAGAAATTGAAGAGGACACCATAAAAGTTTGTTCAATTCCTTCGGTCGTACTTTTGAAATTAATAGCTTTTGATGACAGACCCGACAATAGACCTAATGATCCAGTTGATATTGATTCAATATTAAAACATTATCCTTCAATTGAGACTGACCTCATTTGGGGTGAATATTTCGCTTTATACAATGATGATATAACTCACGAAGAAGTAGGAATAAAGGTTCTAGGATATGAAATAAGTAAACTAATGCTTAGAAATAAAAAGTTAACAAATAGAATATTAAACATACTCAACAGAGCAATCAAATCAGAATCCCCCTTAGCAGAAAGGATGATTCAGAATGCAGAAACCGAAACTATTGAATCGAAAACTAAAAAACTTAACCTTCTAAAAAGAGGAATTGAAGAGGGAATAAATAACTGTACCTAATCAAGCATTATCTTACAAGACCACAGACGATGGAGAAGATAAAAGAGAAAACAACTGCTACTAGAAAGTTTCTTAGAAAAAAATCAAAAGCCAACTATTATTTATTCCTTTTCAAATACTCCCCTATTTCTACGCCATCAAAATACAAATTATCCACCAAAGCTTTTCCACCATAAACTTTCACGTCCAAAACAACGCCCGTCGTCGATTCTTCTCGATTTCGCCTCATCAATTCTCGATACTTTTTTTCTGCGAGTGGAGCTAGTTTTTCATTGAGATAAAACTTCTGCAAACTTTCTGGATTTTTCAGATAAACTTTATCATTTGTAATATGAGCAACATTAGTTTGGATATAACTATTTCCGGTTGGTCGATTGGTCGTAAACCCAGTAAAGTAAGTGTAACCACTAGTATCCCTACCAAGATGAGCAAATACTTTTTGCCCGTTTTCTAAACGCAGTTCTTTATCCAAATCAAAACTAGCTTGTTCTAAATTCAACCAAATAAATTTTCCCCGAAAGACATCATAAGGGTCAACTGGCTGGGGCTGAAATTGAAAAATTTCTCCTTTAGATAAAATCCGTTCTTGCTTTTGAATGGTAGAAATAGGCACATAGAGATAAGCCAACATGACGATAACAAAAGCAACTAATTTGAGCGGTTGTACCATGACTTAAGGATTAGGTTGATGAAGTCTTTTGACTAGAAAATTAGTCCATGAATTCTATAGCTCTTTACAAGTAACTATTGGTATTTCTCCAACGGCGGCTCCGGTTAATTTGGCAGATTCATTGACGCTTTCTTCAAAATCTTTGATTTCACTTTTGGAACCACATTTATCAATTACAACCGGAGTCCCTCCAGCGGTATATTCGCAGGTTACACATTTATCCCCACAAGAAGTGAGTCCGAATAGCATAAAAAATAATAGAGGGAGACCAGGAATAATTTTTTTCATGAGATTTGATTTTGATTAAACCGAGGTCCTTGTTTGGAACAGCGACCTCGGCTTTACAAGTTCCAATTTTATTCTAACAATTCAAAGCACCACAAACACTAATGGTTTGGCCAGAAATATATTGGGATAAATCAGAAGCTAAGAATACACAAGCATTCGCAACTTCTTCCGGCTTTCCCCAGCGCTTCAATGGAATACTGGCAAGAAAAGCATCTCTTACTTTTTCATCCAATTCATCGGTCATTTCGGTAGCGATAAATCCAGGCGCGATGGCATTGCAACGGATATTTCGAGAACCTACTTCTTTGGCAATCGATTTGGTAAATCCAAAAATCCCAGCTTTAGAAGCCGCATAATTCGCTTGCCCGGCATTTCCAAATTCTCCAACGACAGAACTCATATTGATGATAGACCCTGATCGCTTTTTCAGCATGGGACGCATGATGTGTTTGGTTAGATTGAAAACCGATTTAAGGTTGGTTTCGATTACTTGATCCCAATTTTCTTCGCTCATTCTCAACATGAGATTATCTCGCGTGATTCCAGCATTATTGACCAGGACATCTATTTTTTCAAAATCTGCTAATACTTGTTTGACCAAGGCTTCTGCTTCGGTAAAAGAAGCGGCATTCGATTGGTAAGCTTTGATCTCGGTACCTTCCGCAGCTAGTTCAGCTACAATCGCATCGGCTTTGGCCGAAGAAGAATGATAAGTGAAAGCAATCCGAGCCCCTTCTGCGGCAAACTTTCTAACGATGGCTTCGCCAATACCTCGGGAGCCTCCTGTAATCAGCGCCACTTTATCTTCAAGTAAATTCATAGTATTTGGTTTTGTTTTTAATCTAGGATGGTAAAAATAAGGGAATTTTATAAAACATCTATCATTA
>CALLVY010000064.1 GCA_938015925.1 uncultured Saprospiraceae bacterium | reverse complement strand
CCGCTAGCGGTTCACTACGATGAATGTCCACTGGACATTCCCTCCTGCGGAGTTCTCTTCGTTCTTAGTCAAACAGTATCTTGTCTGGCCTCCCATTCCTTCTTTCGCGAAATCGACCGTAAAAAATCCCGAATTTTCGATTATCGAAAATTCGGGATGACTCATGTTTGCCTGATTCCATTTTATCCTATCCTAGCACAAAACAATCGTCTTTTGTAATCGGAAAGAAAAAGTCTGCTGCATTACGCAAGATACTCGCGGTGGTTTGTTCTACTGCTGCAATTTCTACGCGTACTCCACGCGAGGTTAAGTGCTTCACCAATTCTACATAATCGGCATCTCCAGAAAGGATGATAATGGTATCTACTTTCTCTGAAATTTGAGTGGCAGCGATGGTCAGCGGAATATCTGCTGATTTGTGGCAGGGAACTACGGTTCCGTAATAGAGGTTGTGCAAGCGTTCTGCCAACTTAGAAGAAATGCTTTTTCCTTCGCGGAAATAGATCAATCGATTGAGTCCTCGTTCTTTTAATAATTTGGGAATCAAGGTATCGAAATTGATCATGGCTTTTTTCTTCTGAAGCATGCTATGGATACTCATTTCGATATTATTGCCATCTACTAAAATGGCCACCGACTGGTGAATTCTCACCTTGGGAGTTGGTACTACGTCGGTAGTACTGGACTTAGAGCTATTTGACTTTTCGTCTCTTTTAGGATGGCTTCGTTTGTCGTCCCTGGACGAAGATTTCGTGTGGGTGGTTTGGCGCGGAGGAGATTCGCGTTTGTCGCGTTTGTTGACGATTCTTTTGTCGTCTCTTTTTACGTCTCTCTTATCCTCTCTTTTGACATTCGTTCGCTTGTGTTGCCCTTGATCTGATCTTCGATCATCCCGCTTATTGACATTTCCGTTCTCTGTTCTCTCCGGAGGATTATTGGTCGGACGATTCTGTTCTATAGGTTTTCTTTCTGGCCGGTTTGGCTCTTGTCGTTCTTGTCGTGGAGGAATTGCTTGCGGACTTGGTGGAGTCGTTTGTTCCGTTACAGGCGCATTAAGTTTTGGAGCAGGTTCTACTCTTTTCGGATTTCTTTTGGGCGCTGTACGGTTTACTCTTTGTGTTTTAAGTTTAGCATTAGGATTTTTCTCTACTTTAGCAACAGCCTCTGCTTTGGGCTTTCTTGTCGCTGCCGCTTTTACTGGACGCTTTGGTGGCGCTTCTTTTTTATCCTTAACAACTTGCTCTGGATTGCTATTTGTTTTTGCTACTGTTTTTTTTGCTTTTGGGCTGGCCTTCTTAGGAGCCGCTTTTTTAGGAGCTGCTTTCTTTTTCGCTTTTGGAGTTTCAGAGACTAGCTTTTCTTTGCTTTCTTTTTTCGGGCTAGTTTTGCGTGTAGCGGCCTTACGTGTGGTTTTTTTCGCAGCAGGTGCTTTCTTCTCTGTTTCTTTCGGCTTTACCGCGCGTGTCTTCTTTTTAGGCTTTTCCATATTTTCGTTCAGGTATTTGTGATTAAGAAGCTATCAAATTTAAAACAACTTCTAAGCAAAGATACCTAAAACATTAACGCATAAATACCTTTTTCTTAAACAAACGCACTAAAAGAAAAATCCAAAGTAAATGAATCAATACAGAAAGCAGAAATAAAACGCTACCTGAAGCTCCTTTCATGGCCGCATCAAAAAAATGAAAAGTCCAATAAAGTGGAATAATTCCCAGTAAATACGAGATTTTAGAACTAATAAAAAAGCTTGCGGCAGGTACCAATAAAATTAGGTTAAGTCCTTTAAAGAAAGCCAATCCTTCTACTTTATTTTTGGAAAAACAAGGCAATGCCAATAGCACCAATGGAGCTACCATGGAAAATAGAAAGGCAACACCGAGAGCAATCCGCCAATCTACCTCAATCAAGCCTGTTCCAAGGATCATCAGCAAAGTGGTTAGAAAACTCACGCCCATCGCAAAAAAAATGCGGTAGGAGATAAAGGTATTAACCTCCAATGGCATCACCCGAATCCCAGTCAACACTCCTTCGTCTCGTTCATCCAAAATAATCGAAGCAAGTACAAAACCAATTCCCGTACTGATTTGTAAAATTAATAATAGTAAAATCAATGGATAATAATCGACTATTATCGGATAGCGAAGTCCGGCCTCTGGCAAAGCAAATCGAGCGACTAAAAACATAATGATCGGTGAAACCAAAAACATAAAAATCAGAATCTGTTCTCGAAAAATATTTCGAAGATCGTTGAAACTGAGTGCTAGTATTTTTTTCATAAGGAAAGGATTCTAAAAATAGAATTGATACTAATCAACGGGCAATATCTTTTGCAAAAACCTTTAAAGCAAAATAAAAAGTAAGGGCATTCCAAATCAACAAACACAGTACGGAATAAACTATTTTCCAAGTTTCAATATTTGTAAAAGAAGCTTCCAATAAAAGTAAAGTTGCTTGAGTGGGGAAAATATACCACCACAGCGTATCCGTCACTCCCAAAAAATTGAGCAAGGGTAAAGAAAGTGGAATCAGGTAAAGGAGTAAACGCAATAGGTATTGATTGAAGCTTCGACAACCGGCGACCACCACAATTCCCAGGAACACAAAAACCATAGACGTCAAAGCAACACCGAGGATCAAATAAATCACATTGGTAGACCTTCCATGACTAAACAAAGCCATCAATAAAGAAGCTCCGGTAGCTATGGTCGTCAGACTTATCGCCTTAGACAAAAGGTATTCCCAATGCTGCAAAGGAGTCACGACTAAGGCCTGCAAGGTGCCATCGCCTTTTTCAAAAAGGATCAATGAGCCGATAAAAATCATTCCCAATGCCGTCGGGTCATTGAAGATCAAAAATACCAGAAGTGGAACTTTATTGTCCAAAGGAATAAAGTGAAACAGGCCGATATACAGGGCGCTCACCACCAACATGATTCCAATGATGTTGTAACGCAATTGGCGGATAAAATCCCAACGGAGTGCGGATAGTAATCTTTTCATATTAAGTAAGACTTCTCCCGGTGACTTTGATAAACACATCTTCCAAGGTCGCTTCTTCGGTATGAATCGTCTGGATGCTTTCTTGTTGTAGCAATTGGAGGAAGGCGGTATTGTTTCCTAAATCATCCAGGTCGAATTCTTTTTCGGTTCGTTGCTCTAGTCCATATTCTACGCGTACTCTTCTTTTTCCATTCTGTAATTTCAAATTGCGCGGCGATTCGATCAAAGCAATTTTACCATCAATAATAAAAGCTACGCGATCGCATAATTCATCTGCATCCAACATAGAATGAGTGCTTACAAAAATCGTTTTCCCTTCCTCTCTCAAATCACAAATAATATTTTTTATAATCCGGGCATTGACAGGATCGAGGCCAGAGGTGGGTTCATCAAAAAACAAGATTTTTGGATCGTGCATAAAAGAGCGTACAAAATTGAGTCGCATTTTCATGCCTTTGGAAAAGTCGCTTACTCTTTGATCTATGGCAGATTCCAAGCCCACCATTTGCAATAATTCCTCAGGTTTTCGACAAGGACGATCGTAGAAGGAGGCAAAGAAATTTAAGTTTTCTTTGGCGGTCAGTTTGAGATAATGATTGGGCAATTCAAAGCCCACTCCAATGTGATTGTAATAATCGCTATCCCATTTCGACAAATCTTTCCCCATCACTTCTGCGCGACCTTCATAATTCTGGAGTAGCTTGATTAAGATTTTCTGAGTCGTACTTTTACCTGCGCCAGAAGGGCCAAGGAAACCAAAAATTTCTCCTTTGGCAATTTCAAAATCCAGATCAAACAAGGTTTTATTCTTCGCTCCTGGATAAGCAAAACTAAATTGGTTTACTTTGATCATTTTTCAAAAGCTTTTTGGAGGAGTAAAATATAATCATCGACGGATTGCAATAGAATCTTTTT
This sequence comes from uncultured Saprospiraceae bacterium, assembly GCA_938015925.1. Classification (GTDB taxonomy): domain Bacteria; phylum Bacteroidota; class Bacteroidia; order Chitinophagales; family Saprospiraceae; genus CALLVY01. The sequence continues at coordinate 2 of CALLVY010000064.1, read as the reverse complement.
TT
>CALLVY010000063.1 GCA_938015925.1 uncultured Saprospiraceae bacterium | reverse complement strand
ATGGTTGTCTGGGCCTTCATCATAGCCAACGTCATGAAACCAAGAAGCGAGTCTAAGGGCTTCATACTCCTTGTCAGAAAGATCAAAATAAGGAGACAGTTCAATCACTGCTTCTACTACATTGAGCGTGTGTTGAAGGTCGTGATATACAAAATAGTCGGCCACATTATTCGAAATATGTTGGCTTACATATTCGGCAACCTCTTCCAGCAATGTTGAATTTACTACCTCCATAAATGATGAATCCTATTTGAAGCGTCAAAATATTAAAATTATCGTTAAGGAACAGTAAAAAGTAAAGATAAGTAAGAAGAGAAGTGAAAAAAGAAGTCTGACGCTTTCTTGTTTTTAAGCCTTGGAAGGAAAATGGAAGGAATGGCGGAATTGGATAAATAAATTTGGGATGGAAGAAAAATTGAAAAAACATTTTCTTCCACCCCTGAAATTGAATCTTTTTATTGCTCAGGATTGCCCAATTGCTGTAAATACTTCGAATTGCGATGGTCCGAAAAATTCCAGGAAGGCCAAGCTAATTCTTTATTTCGTGTAAGAAAATCTTTTTCTTTCCAATTCAGAAGATGTCCGATTCTTTCTTGGTCTACCTCTGGATAGCTGTCGAGTGATGGGAGGATGGCGCGATGTTCTTTGAGCAAGAATAGGTTTTTATCAGATACATCGCGGAGCATAAATAGGAGATCAACGGCTCCTTTGGTAGGAGTAGTGAGGTTGTAGCGGGTGATGAATACATCCCAGTTGATACTACTACAAGATAATAGAATGGCGTAAAGTGCCCAGGCATTTCTGGAGAGCAGGAAGTGCAAGGTTTTGTGATCTTTTATTTTTTGATACATGGTCCACAAGCCATAAAAAACGAGGGCCAAAAAGATGATTACACCAATCCGTTTATAAGCCAGTCCGTGAAAATCTATGTAATGATAATTGCGGATCCCGACAGAGACCGCCAGGATGGCGTTTTGAACAATCCAGATATAGGCACCGAGGAGTAGGTATTTCCTTTTGGGATAGAAATTTAGATTTTTTCTAAAAAAGAAAAGCAAAACAACCATTGCAAGGAGAATGGCGATGATGAGCAAATAGGTTCCTTCGTGGACATAGGTTTTTAGATTTTGAGGAGTGTTTTCTCCAAAGCCAAACCAGACATAAAAGATATCCGTCAGGTTGACCAGGAGGAGCAGAACGTTGAGAGAGAAAATAAGAAATAGTCCGGCTTGGAATTCATTTTTCAAACCAATGGTAGAAAAAGCCATTTTGATGGCCGAAAAAGAAGGTCTCCGTCTTTCTAAATCTTCGGTTTTATTCTGCTCTGCCAAAAGGAAAGATTTTATTTCGCTGGGAAAGAGTATTCCTGCACAAATGAAAATACTGGCGATGGTGAAAATAATTCGTGCAAACGAAAGGTCCCACTGCCAGATCCAAAGAACATTGCCCCAAAAACGATCAGAGAATGTTGCAAAATTTGGATTGGCAACATAATACAAAATATAGAAAACCCCGAGCACAAGAACAGGGATAAAACCAATCTTTAAAAAGCGAAAGGCCCTGTTGAAATTTTCAGAATAAGCTCCGGATCCTTTTAGCTGTCTTTGTAATTTGAGTGGCGTTTCAAACACCCCTGCAAAACCCAAAACACAAGCATACCATAAAAAACGAAGTTCCCGCTGCTGTACAAAACCGACCAATCCTGCAAAAGAAACAATATGAATAAATTTGCTCATCATAGAATTATGAACCACCACCATGAGAGCAGAAAGCAGGGTGCCTCCTAGAAGTATTTTGGCAGATGGATTGAGTGCTTCTTCTCGATAAAGTATATAGAGAAAAAATCCCATGGCGCTAGAAAAAATCAAGGTGTTGAGTCCCATTTGTTCTCCCCAGAAAAGTATTTGGTAAATAACTAATCCGATGAAAAAGAAAAGGTGGAGAAAGCGCTCTGTTTTCATAAAGTTGATTTTTTAGATACTTTTATTTGAACTTTATCCGATCAATAATTATTGAGCAAAAATATTTTTTAACAGGTTTTATTCTTTATTAGAATTGCTCATTAAAGTAACCAGGGTTAAATAACCCAACAATAAAAAGATAGAAGATACCCAGATGATCCCTTCGCCAGTCTGCAAGGCAGGATTGCTCATACTTTGAAAAGCATCCACGATGATTTGGAAAGGATTGCGGAGAATGTCCCAGGTATTCCAACGCAAATATCGACCCAGGTAAATGCCCAAGCCACATAAGAAAATAGCACAAATACTAAAGACCCAACTGACTCGATTGCCCATTCTTTTTTTGACAAATAATTGTACCTCATACAAGGAAAGATAACCCAGCAATAATCCCGTCCAGGCAAAAGAGGCAATCAACATCAAGTCATACCAATGCGGAATCGGATGCCTAACTCGAAGGTGCAAAAGATCCGTGAGGATATAAGGCGCATTCGGAAAGAAAAATAACCAACTCAAAACCAATAAAACGGAGATGAATTTTGAATTGAATTTTTTACTCGCGGGTTCTAATGCCAGTCCAATCCAATAAGGAATCCAGGCTAAAAAGAGGTTCCAAATAAGAAAAAGAAAGGTCGAGGTGTTTTTTAACGAAAGTAAATCTTGTGTGCTCTCTACATCACTCAAAGATATACCCAAGGCCTCTAGACGAACACCAATCAAGGCAAAACAAAAAAGCGTACTCAAAGTCAAAAGGGCAAAGATTTTAAATTGCTTCGCATCGCGAAAGAGATTTTTGATACTCATAAAAAATTATTCTTTTTTTGATTTTTTTATAAATTTATTAGGTCTGGTGAAAGGCAGAAAGCATCAGTGGATTTCTCGAATTAAGAAAGGAACTTTGATGTGTTTGCCCAGCCAATGGAAAAAAACAGAGAGCATCTTGGGGCTTTCTTTTTTGCTTTTGGCAACTCTGTATAGTGCCTGGTAATAAGGAGGTGCATGTCGTATCGCATCTGGCCACCAAGAATAGAATCGGCGAATAAAAGAGATTCTGTTTTGGAAGCCTTGCGCTAGTTTTTTATTCCATTCCAGTTGGTATTTTTTAATCAAAATTTTTGGCAATAATGCAGTTGCAAAAAGGCGATTGGCTTTGCGTAAAAATGGAAACGGGCCGCGGAGAATATCTGTCGCCAGATCCTCCGCGGTGCTCCCGATCTCCAGTTGTTTACTCTCTAGTACACGGGTGAAATATTCAACGAAACTTTCATAACTTTCAGGGAAATAACCAGGAGGAATGCCCATCAACTGAGCCGTAATTTGAGCTTCTCCGATAAAGCGATTTTTTTCTTCCAATGTCAATGCCGGCCGTAGCAAATCATAAGCCTGAATACTGGTTTCTACTAGCGTAGCCAATATCCAAGTCAGTAATTTTGGTTCGTTGGCACAGAATTTTTTCTCTTCTCCATCGACTTGGATATAACTTCCACAAATCCGGTAGTGCATACTATGCAGATGATTGGCTGTTTTTTTTGCCAAAGAACAACTACCAAAAAAGATAGAAGACATGTTTAAAAATGTGCGATAGGCTCTACCCAAATAATCTTTCTGAAAATTGCTATAAATTTTCACTCCGGCACCCACTGCCGGGTGGGCTACTTGTAATAAAAGTGCCTTGTAACTGCCAATCAAAATCCCTGGTTCTCGATATATTTTCCAGGTAATACTTTCGGGCCCAAAGAAGCCCGCTGCATCATCCGGAAAACGACTGCTCAACTCAGCGATAGAAGCTTGGTACCAAGCTTCACTTGGAATTTGATCTAGTTCGTTTTTTTGATAAACAGTCATATTGAATGCGTTTAATGATGAAGTTAATTTTGGTATTTTTTGTGATTTTCCGATGTCAAATTGTGGAAAAATTATCATTAGAAAGTGTCGTAATGATAGCCGGGAGACTTCCCTCCCGGCTCCATTAAAATACAAGGGGTGCCTCCACACCCACATCTTTGCGGTATATCAGACTTCGGAGCAAATGTGTAGGCTCCGAAAGTAGATGTTCAAAATTCCAATGTGCAATACATCTGCAGCGACGTCCTTTTTTAAATTCCCGGATAAAAGCACCAAGGTGTTCGGGAATCAAGAGGGCAGAAGCGATTGCTGTAAATAGCGCATATAGTGATCGTTTGCCATTGCCTAAAAGAAAGAATTGCATACGGGCTTCGTCTTTTACAGTGGTTTCATATTGTAGCAAAACATGCATGATGTCATGCTCTTCTAGTTTAGGCATGAGAGCCAGTTCTTCTTTTTCGAGGAATACGCCGAGGTCATGACCCAAACTGTTTTTGGCAAGAGATTTTAAGCTTGGGATATTTTGTTTCCAGGCAATCTGCTTTCTCTTAAACCACTTGGCATAATAAGGTTTGGTCCAGTCTACCATTCCAATGAGAAAGCGATCGCGCAGATCCAATATCCTTTCTCCGGTGGTGATTGGCAGATTTGTTTTTAATATTGGATTTCTCATAGGTTTAGTTTTTTCTTCTTTTTGATGGATCACAGAATTTGGCAGAAGTATTTTTAAAAGTACTTTGAAATTCAAAGTGAGTAGATAAAAAAAAGGATTTAGCTAATATTCCGAATCAATTGTTCTAGTGCGTCTAGGTGATTGTTAAATGCCTTGCGACCTTTTGGGGTAGCAGCATAGGTAGTTTTGGGTTTTCTTCCGACAAAGGTTTTATTGACCACGACAAACTCTTCCGCTTCCAAAACTTTCATATGGCTGGCCAACCGACCATCCGTCACTTCCAGCATTTCCTTAAAGCTGGTAAAACCCATCTCCTCATTGACCATGAGTACCGACATGATTCCCAGTCGAACCTTGTGGTCAAAAGTAGTATTGAGATTGGAAATGATTTTTTTCATGTGCTATTTAATACCGTGTAACAAAAGTTAATGAATGTTTTGAGCTATGAATTTTTGTTCTAATCGAGGAACGGTCGGACCCTAATAGCCTAGCTATTAAGGGGAGAACGAGACGAAGAGTAGGATAAAAAGGCATGTTCAAAATGTTTAGGAATTTATGTTACACGGTATTTAAATAACTTCACTAGTAGAAAATGGCGCTTTTAGATTGTTTTTAAATACCGCTTAAACTTCATATTTATTATACATCAAAATTCCATAAACGATGTGCAATACTCCAAAGCCAATCGCCCAAAATTCGAGACCGTAACCAATAAAAACCATACTAATCAAACCCAGGGCAATTTCTAATAATCCAAGATTTCGAATATCATTTAAAGTATACTTACTTCCATTGACCAAAGCCAAGCCATAAAAAAGCAAAGTGCTCGGAGCAATGAATCCAATTAGACCATGATACAATAAAGCCAGACAAAAAAGCCCTCCGGTTGCCAATGGAATAAACATATTGATACCTAAGCGCAAAGAAGTGGCATCCCACATCTTTTGTTGTTTTTGCTTGGCTCTGCGACTGGTAAAATAATAACCAAAACTCAAAGCAGCGATCAATACCAAGATGGCATCAAGAAAGAAAAATTCGAGATAATTGAGTCCCCATTTTTCAATACCCTCCGCTTTGACATAATAGTACGTAGAATGAGAGAAAGGACTTGTTTCCAAATAAAGATAAACCATACCAGCTCCGATCAATGCGGCTACACCTGCCGCTACACCAGAGAGCCCACTGAGGGAAATAAATTTGGTAGAACGCTCCATGATAGAGCGGATTTCGCTGAGATTTTCGAGATGTTCTTTTTGGCTATTCATCACCATAATTTAAACGGTTTCTTTACTTTTTCAAAAGTACTTTGAATTTCAAAGTTAAAGGCTATTTCCTAAACGTGCAAGTTTATGGACTTATTATTTTTCAGCAAATTTATTAGCCAAGCGTATTTGGGGTTCCATTGATAGGGGAGTGTTTCACCAATCTGGACCACCGATCAATATCATTTATTTCTTAAATTCACTGCAAACTAGCCAAAGTATGACTGCTCTCCCCAATTTCCCTCTTGCTCCCAATACATCTCTTGCCCAAGAATTACTCGCTCAAGGAATTCCAGATTTCCACAGCGCCATTCATTACATTCAGCATATGCCATATGGGAGAAACCGGGAAAGAGCCAATCCGATGCTCGTAATCACCGAAAAGAAAGGAACTTGTAGCAGCAAGCACGCCTGTTTGAAGCAAATAGCCGTAGATCAGCACCAAACAGCAATCCAACTGGTGATAGGTATTTATCGAATGAATACGCAGAATACACCAGGTATTGGAGGAGCATTGGAAAAAGCAGGTTTGTCCTATATCCCCGAAGCACATTGCTATTTGAAGTACGAGGGGCTAGCTTATGATTTTACCAACCCAAGTGCCAATTTCGAGCGCTTAGCGGCTGATATTTTGGAGGAAAAAGTCATTGAAGCGGCAGATGTTGGTGTTTATAAAGTGAATTATCATCGGGCGTTTATCGATAGATGGAGGGAAAAAGCACAAATCCCTTACGATTTGGAGCAAATCTGGAGCATTCGAGAGGCTTGTATTGAAAGTTTGAGTCAATGATGGGACTACTTTTTGTATTAAAGCATTAAATTCCCGAACTTGTCAGAGTAGGAAAGACGATTTGGCTTCCGAATCCCGTTCTGTACCTTTCATGCCTCCCTTTTTCACCTCCCTATTTGTGGAAAGAATTGGTAGCAAACTTTGATTATAAACCTAATTTAGGTGTTTTGATCAGGTGTGCTTCTGCTTAGAGGACAATTAATATAAAATAATCTGAAGGATGAAGATGTTTTCAAGTCTATTGATGGGGATTTGTTTTTTTATGGTTTCGAGCCTCGAAGCGCAAAAGAAAACAGAACCAACCACTGAGGAAGTCAGTCAAGCCAAAGCTTTTAAAGAAATACATGAAGACGCTAATATCGTGTCGGTCAATAGTTTGGAAAAATATGTTTTTAGCTTTGATGAAACGACCGAAATGGTGACGGTGGAAGAAACTACCAAAGATCGCCTGATGTGTATTGCACCGGACTACAAAGCCTCTTTTGTCAAATTTTACGATGAAAAATCGACCGTTACAGATATAGAAGTTTTTTATAAAACCCAAAAAAAGAAATACGTTAGGCCTCAAGATGAGTATTACAATATTTCCGATTATTTTTATTCTGATGCGCGGATCAAATATTTTAATTTAGAATTCCCTTCCCAAGGATATCAATACCAAGTCAATTTCAAAAAAGAATATAAGGACGCCAAATACCTAACCCGAACTTTCTTTTCGACCTATTATCCTATGGAGAAAAAAGAAGTTCAATTTGTGGTTCCCCGCTGGTTGGAAGTAGAGTTGGTAGAAATGAATTTTGAAGATTACGAAATTACCAAAAGCGAAAAATACGACAAAGCATTAGATGCAGATATTATCACTTATATCGCCAAAAAACTAAAAGCAGATGTCAAAGAAAAGAATGCACCAGGACCTTCCCATATCCAGCCGCACCTTTTGATTTTGACCAAGTCTTACGAACGCGATGGTCAGAAAACAGACCTTTTTAATTCTACTAAAGACCTTTACAAATGGTATCGAAGTCTCGTAGAAAAAATGGAAAATGATGGAAGCATCTTAAAAACAAAAGTTGCCGAATTGACGAGCGAAGCCAAAGACGATTTGGATAAAGTGAAAAATATTTATTACTGGGTACAAGACAATATTCGCTATATCGCATTTGAAGATGGCATTGCCGGTTTTAAACCCGATGATTGTCAAAAGGTGTTTAAAAATAAATATGGCGATTGTAAAGGAATGGCCAACCTTACCAAAGAAATGCTCCAATTGGCAGGCTTCGATGCTCGCCTAACCTGGATTGGAACCAACCATATCGCTTATGATTATTCAACCCCTTCTCTGGCGGTCGACAACCATATGATTTGTACCGTTTTATTGGAGGATAAAAAATATTTTCTAGACCCTACCGAAAAGTATAATCCCTTTAGCGAATACGCAGAGCGGATTCAGGGGAAACAAGCATTGATTGAAGATGGGGAGAATTTTATCCTGGAAAAAGTCCCGGTGATGGATAAAAAAGACAACCAGGAAAGCATTCGCAGAACCTTGAGAATCGAGGGCGAACAATTGGTCGGAAAAGGAGAACACCTTTTTAATGGTGAAAGTAAAGCCGGACTTTTATACAGCATCAATAATGTAAAAACAGATAATAAAGAAGAATCGATCAATGAATATTTGTCGGAAGGAGATAAAAACCAAACGATCAGTAATGCTCAAACTTCAGACTTGAATAATCGCGATCAAATGTTTAGCATTACCTATGATTTGAAATTAGATAATGCCATTTCTTCTTTTGGAGATCAAATTTATCTCGATTTAGATTATTACAAAGAATTTAATCGCTTTCGTTTCGATGACGAACGAAAAGTAGATTATACTTTTGGATATAAAATGTTTTTTTTGGTGGAAACGGAATTGACATTGCCAGAAGGATACGCCGTGTCTGAATTGCCCGCAGGGATGAAAGAGGAGCACGATGATTTTTCTTTTAGCATAGAATATAAAGAGGAAGCTGGGAAAATTATTTATCGAAAAGTCATTTCTATAGATCATGCGATCGTTCGTAAAAAAGATTTTACCCTTTGGGATTCCTGTATTGATAAATTGAACGAAGTGTATCAAGAGCAGATTGTTTTGGAGAAGAAATCCTAATCTATTTTGACCACGCGAAGAGTCAACAAGCAAACTTAGTGAGAAAACACTTTCTTTGATTAATGCTGTGGTCCGCCTGATGCGGACGCTAACACGGGGAGTCTAAGAAACAGAAATAGAACCAGATATGAAAAATTACTTTCCTGTTTTAGTATTGTTGTTTTTAGTCAATACCCTTTTTGCACAAAGCAAATCGATCGCAGAAACCAAAGCGCTTTTTTGGGGAGCAGATGATCCTTATGCTAAGATTACAGAAATTCCAGAAAAATGGAATAAGGAATCAGCAGTGATTATTTATCAGGAATTCAATTACGAATATGAAGGAACGACCCGTTCGGTAGATTACCGGGAGTCTACTCGTCGTCGAATAAAACTACTGGATAAGTCGGCAGTAGATACCTATTCTGAATTTTCTTTTGCAGAAAGGTTTAAAGTGGAAAAGGGCTTTTACGGAAAAGGAGGACGAGTGATCGCAGGAGTGAAAGTCATTAAAAGTGATGGCACGGAAACGGAAATTGATATGGAAGATGCCGTAGAAGTGAAAAACGACGCCCAAGAAACCCTCAAGAAAATTGCTGTTCCAGATTTGGAAGTTGGCGATGTCATCGATTATTACTACTACATCTACGAACCTTTTATGGCAATGGGAGAATATATTTTTGAACCCATTATTTCTCCGCTCAATGGCGCTTATCCGATCATGAAACAAAAATTGGAATTCGTGGTAGGAAAGGATTTCTTTATCAACTTTAATTCTCTCAATGGCGCACCTGATCTTCAGGTCGAAGATGATAGCAATAAGAGAAAAGTCATTTATAGTTTGAATGATGAAGACCGCAAAAAAGTAGATGACCTGCGATGGTATTATCCACGACGTGTAGAGCCCATTGTGAAATTTCAGGTTGTCTATGCCCGGAAAGCCAAATTGGAACGTTCTGCCGAAGCTTTTTTAGGAGAAAAAGAAGAGGTAAAAAGTAAGGTGTCCAAAAAGGAAGTGTTTCATTATTTTCAAGAACGTTATTCTTTTACTTCGGATGTCAAAAATCTAAACAAGTATCTTAAGGAACAGGAAATTCGCAAGCCGAATGTGTTGGATATGGTCAAAGAAGCGTATTATTTTTTCCGTTATGATCGACTGATTTCCAAGATAGAGCCCATTATTTTTATTCAGGAAGGTTACATCTCTTATTTGCCGATGAGTTATGGAAGATTTCTCGATGATGATGGTTTTATCAATTTGTTTGGCTCTTTTCTTAAAAGTAATAAGATTAGTTTTGATGTGATTGCAGCGGTTCCTCGTACGATTTCCAATATCGAATCTCTATTGCTCCGCGACGAAATCACTTCTCTGATTCGCGTCAATCTTAAGGAACCAATTTATATTAGCCGCTTTGGATTGCACACTACCTTCAATCATATCCCGGAAGAATTGGAAGGTGTAGATGCTTATGAATTGCGCTTGGACGATAAGTTTAGAATGGTGTCGATTGGCGATTGCCAGATTCCAAAATCTTCTCATGTCGACAACCAATCAGAAACGATAACGCAAGTTAGTTTCTCCGAAGAAGACATCAATTTATTGGAAGTAGAACGCCATTGTTCTCACAGTGGTCACAACCGAACCCGCACCCAAAACGACTTGGTTTATCTTTATGATTACCTCGATGAGGAATACAAACATTTTGACTTGAAACCTTATCTTGAAAGAGCGGACATAAAAAAGAAAGCCAAAGAAAAAGTGCGAACTAAAATCGAAGCCAAAAGAGAAACGCAAGACGAACAACAACTCGAAGCTTTTGAAGCCAATGCCAAAAGTGATATGGATATGCCTATCAAATCTTACGATACTTTTGAAGTACTTTCTTTAGGCCGAATGGAGGAAGAGGAACTGAGTTTTAAAGAAACCTTTAAAATGGAAGGCTTGGTAAAACGTGCCGGGAAAAATTATATTTTGGAAGCTGGAAAATTGATTGGCGGGCAAGTGGCTTTAAAGGAGAAAGAGAAAGAGCGGAAAGCAGATATTTACATGCCTTTTTCAAGATCCTTTATCAATGAAATCAAAATAAAACTCCCGAATGGTTATACCGTAGAAGGTTTGGAAAATCTCAATAAAAAAGTGGAAAATGCAACGGGCGGGTTTGTAAGCGATGCCAATATAGCAGATGGATTTTTAGAAATAAAAACGCTGAAATATTATAAGAATAACTTTGAGAAGGCAGACAATTGGCCTTTGTTGGTGGAGTTTTTAGAAGCGTCTTATAAGTTTACGCAGGAGAAGGTTTTGTTGAAGAAACAATGATGGATTGGTGCAGAGGAGCAATGGTTTGGCTATATGCAAAGGAGGAATAGAAAAGGATTTGTCGCGATTTTAATTGCTAGAATACGGATTTAATTTGCAATTCGCGAATTGCAAATTAAATCCAAATCCTTTATCTTTTCAAACCTTCTACTAAACGCTCCATCATCTCCACAATTCGATTCACCCGAGTCTCTTCTCGTTTGGCTGCATCAATCCAATCCAGGTAAGCTTTTTGCTGCCCCTGAGTAAAACTTTTAAAGGTTTCAAATAAAGCAGGGTCTTCATTCGCAAAACAATCCAAAATTTCTTCGGGAATCTCCAACTCCGAATGATCGGGATATAAAACGATTCGAACATAATCTCCAGCTTGCTTCCCTATCTTTTTTCGAATAGCCGCTTTGACCGGCACAAAAAGGCTTTGTCCATCTCCCATCGGCATCAATTTGAATTGCCGAAGTTCATAATCATCAATCCAACCTTTTACCGTGACCCAGCCAAAGGGAGCACTAGGGTTTTGCAAAACCTCTGGAATCCGAGCATAGGTCCAGCCACCCTTTCCCGGAAATTTTTCCAAAAGATATTCTTGATCAACGAGTACTTGTTCTTGCATATCCAGGCACTTACTTAAATGAATGGTCTAAATTTAAAAACAAAAGGTAAATAGAGATCAACTAGCGGAACAAAATTAATAATTTCCACTATAACAATATAGGTGGAGCAAAATGACGCTATTTACCAAGGATTCAAAAAAGTAAAATTAATTTTTGCCTGGCGCTAGACCAAAGCTATCCAAAATATTCCTATTTTAACCGGCTAGAAATAAAAAACTATGGCTAAGAATTTACAGCAAAGACTATTTGATCAAGTCCTTTCTCAATTTGCAAAGCGTACGCATGCGATCGATCAACTCTCCGGATTATTAGGAGTTGGCCGAGATGGAATCTACCGCAGAATTAGAGGCGACACCATCGTTAATCCAACGGAACTAGAGCGTTTGGCCCAGCATTTTAACCTGTCTCTTGATAGTTTGATTTTCGGGGAATCCGATACCGTGTTTTTCTCCTTTAATGGTTTTGATGAAAGCACTAGAAATTTTAATGATTACCTGATCGGCTTTGAACAGGAATTCGAATTTCTTTCCCAGGCGAATCCAGAAGAGATTCATTTTTATTATGCTTCTACGGAGCTGCCCCTTTTTCAGTCTTGCTTTTTTCCTGAGCTAATCTGTTTCAAACTCTATGTGTGGGGCTTGACGGTATTGGGTTATAAAAACCTAAACGCGCAAGCTTTTAGTGCGGACCTATTGCCTGCACACGTATTGGAGACGACCAAGCGAATTCAAAAACTATACATCAGTTTTCCTAGTACGGAGTTGTGGGGAACCAATGTGGTGGATAATACCCTCAATCAAATCGAATACCATTTTGGAAGCGGTCACTTTCGCAGTGCAGAAGATGCTTTGATGTTGTGTGATAAATTGGTGGAACTTACTTTTCATATGCAGAAAATGGCAGAGGTCGGAACGAAGTTTTTGCCAGGTGAAAAACCAGAAGTTAGCAATGGAGAATCTTTTTCTCTTTACCACAATGAAATGGTTTATACCAGTAATACACTGTTGGCCATTACACCGCAAAGCAAAGTATTGTTTACGAGTTTGAGTAATCCTCACTTCTTGAAAAGCGATGACGATCGGCTTTGTAATTATATGGAAAACTGGTTTAAAGGAGTCGTTAAAAAATCAAGTGCGATAAGTGTCCAGGCAGAAAAACAGAGACTCTGGTTTTTCAATCGCTTACGCCAAAGAATCGAATCTACTAAGCAGCGGATCGCGGTTTCGCAGGATTAATTTTTTTTCGGGAAAATAGGGACGTAAACTTAAAATTAAATTTCCAAAGAAATAGAAAGCATACAACGCTTTCTATTTCTCTATACTCTACTTATTAGTTCAATTTTTGCAAACCCTAAATTTTGCTTTTCCAATGCGTTATCTTTTACTCCTATTGTTTTTTTGCTTGCTAGGTTCCAGCCTATCTGCTCAGAAATTTCTACAAATGGAACGAGTGGGGAGTTTTAAGGTGAAACGCTATTACCCAGGAGAACAGGTTACTTTTAAGATCCAAGGAGATGATTCTTGGTATACCGAAGATATCTTAGATGTGTTGATAGAAGATGAGATTGTCTTGTTTACATATCGCGCAATTCGAATCGAAAACATTACCCACCTCCGAAGTTTTCAAAGGAAAAGATGGTCTAAGCCAATGGGGCAACAATTGTATAATTTTGGGGCAGGTTGGTTGCTGTTTTCTTTAGGAGCCGCCATTATTCGGGAGCCGCCTCTTTCGGAAAGTAGTTTTACGGTACCATTAGCCGCTGGTGCATTGGGCTTTCTCGTTCAAAAAATATTCCGGCATCAAACCTACAAGATGGGAAAAAATCGTAGACTCCGTTTACTGGATTTATCTTTTCAACCTTAAGGTCAAATCTTTGCTTCTTATTGGTCGACAAAATAATTGACCGCCAAATCATATCCTTTCAATCCTAATCCAATAATCGACCCGACACAATGTCTGGAAAGATAGCAGTGATGCCGAAACGCTTCGCGTGCATGGGTGTTCGAAATGTGCAATTCAAGCACAGGTGTACTGATCGCAGCAATGGCATCCGCAATCGCAATCGAAGTATGACTATAAGCCCCGGCATTTAAAATAATACCATCATAGGAAAAGCCAATCTCATGCAGCTTGTCCAGTAAAGCGCCTTCCGAATTGCTTTGAAAATAATCAATAGAAATAGAAGGGTGTTTTTGCTGAAGCTCCAGCAAATAGTCTTCAAAGCTTTGACTGCCGTAGATTTCTATTTCTCTTTTGCCCAGTAAGTTTAAGTTGGGGCCATTGATGATTATCAAGTTCATAAAATCGGATTTTTAAAACCTTATCTTAAGTAATACATGAAGGTAAGGATATAGATTAAACTAAATCCTATAATAGGATGAAAGATAAGGAGGCTGTTACCTTGAGAAAGAGAGAAAGATTGTAGTTCTTGGGGGGGAGGGTAGGAAGATAGATGAAGTGTAATGCTAAATATTACACTTCATCAAATTTGTATCTTTTTTTTACTACAGGAGAAATTGTTTCTGCTCCTCTAATTTTATTTACTATTTGATTTAGATCAGTATCAGATACAGTACCGATATTTTTAATCGGTAGTTCTTGTAGTGCATTTTTTAGATCAGTGTAACTTTTTTCTTTGATAGTAGAGCAATCAACGAATGAATCTTTATCAAGGTATTCTCTTCCTGATTCATTTAATTCAAGTTGTAGTCCTTGTAGTTTTGTGTTACGGAAGACGTTAATGTTAAGGTTTGAATTTATATATACTGTTGCCAACGATATTTTATCCTTACTTATTCCAATAATAATAAAACGTTTTATTTTTGGAGGAGTAGTATCAAGAACATGTAATCTTAGAACCGAGCCAACTTTAAGACTGTTAGTAATAAGTATTTCATTTAATTCATCAGGAAAGAAACTGCCTAAGTTGTCCATTAAAATACCAAGTTGTCGTTTTCAATATTCAGCTTAATATATTCAATAATCCCTTCGTTCGCTCCCCCAGCCTGAGCGATTGTAAGGCCAGACATTTCATTATTATTATCAGCGCGATCCCACGCATCATCGTGTGATTTTTCTCGAAGAGTAGAAAAGTCTAAGTCTCGACATTCTAAAAAAGCACTTTTCAAACTTCGCCTTTCTGATTCTGATAAAAGATCTCTGTTAATTTCCTTATCTAACAAAGAAACATTAAAGCCATCCTGGACACTAAAATAACTTCTGAAATGCTCATTGTTTGGGGTGAAAAAATCTCCCTCTCCACGTAAAAATTTCATAATGCTATATACTATAGATGGAACTGGCCCATCTTTCATAGCAATGTATCTATCCCCTGTTATCGGACGTCCATAAGAAGCTAAATGTTTTTGATCAGCAAAGTAAAGTATTTTAAAAAGTTTATGAAAGTCTACTTTTCTATTAAAAGCGCGCAATATCAATTGTATTGCAGCAGTCGTTTTATCTTCCTGAAATTTAAACCATTCCATTTAATTTCTTTTTAAAAAGAGAGGTAAGTTTATGATTTGTCTAGTATCGTTTCTGTAATATATAATAAATGTAGCCATAAAAGCAATACCAAACTTTAAGTAATGTAATTTTTTTGCTTATGATTCTTGTTAAGCTTAGACAAATATTTTTCCTGATTTATAGCTTTAACCTGTTCAAATCTTTTGTTAATGTGATTGTAGTGTTTTAAATCTAGGAGAAAAGGAGAATGGATATTCTCATTCTAACACAATTTTTCTAAACTTCTATCTTCCTCTTTTTGGGGAAGTGGTGATTAATCAAAAGTAGGAATTATAAGCTTTGTTTATCCTAAAACAAATATCGGTCCGGCCCGCCATGTAAAAGGGACCGAACCGATATAGGAGAACTGCTAGCGTTCTAAAATTATTTAATTGCCCATCTCTGAAAGGAATTTGATTCGGACCAATTGAATCTCTTCCATCGTAATGTCATCTTCTGAAAGTTCTGCCAATGCGACTTCCGATGAATCAGTAGTGGCTTCGCTGAAATAATCATAAATGTCTTCGCGACTATATTCATCGAGGTTGTCTTCGATATAATAGTTGATATTTACTTTGGTACCAGATGCGACGATCATATCTAATTCATGGATGAGTTCCTCCATCGAAAGATTATTCGAACTAGCAATATCATTCAATGGAATTTTTCGGTCGATAGCTTGAATAATATTGACTTTGACTTTCGATTTGTTGGCCACCTGTTTGATGACAATCTCCGTAGGTCTTTCGATGTCATTCTTTTTGACATAATCAGCGATCAACTCCATAAAAGGTTTTCCATAACGTCGAGCTTTACCCTGACTGACTCCTGTGATGCGAGCCATGTCTTCTTCCGAGGTAGGATACTGAGTCGCCATATCCTCTAAAGACGGATCTTGGAAAATCACAAAAGGAGGAATGTTTTTCTCCTTAGAAATGGATTTTCTCAAGTCTTTCAATAAACTCATCAAAGCCACATCTAGAACGGTAGATTTTGCTGGGTTAGGATCTGCCATTGGCGCCTCCACATCATAATCATGATTCATTGTGATTTCAAAAGGAGTAGGATTGGCGATGAACTCAACTCCTTTTTTTGTCATTCTCAACAAGCCATAATTCTCAATGTCTTTGTAAACGAAATCATTGAGTAAGATATGTCTGAAAATAGAATGCCAATAGACTTCCCCTTTTTCTTTACCAACACCGAAGAGATCTAATTTGCTATGACCAAAGTCAAGCATCTCTTGCGTGTTCTTGCCCATCATGAAATCCACTAATAATTTTATACCATAGTTTTCATTCAAAACCTGAATGGATTGTAAGGCTTGGATGGCTTCTTTTTGAGCTTCTATTTTATCTTTAGGAGTGCGGCAATTGTCGCACATTTTTCCACATCTTTTATCGCTGTAGACTTCTCCAAAATAATGCAATAAGAAACGACGACGACAAGAAGTTGTTTCAGCATAGGCAATGATCTCTTGCATGAGTTGGTTGCCCATCTCTCTTTCTGCTACAGGTTTGTCTCGCAAGAATTTTTCGAGTCGTAGAATATCTTTATGAGAATAAAAAGCAATGCAACGTCCATCCAATCCATCTCTACCTGCACGGCCAGTCTCTTGATAATAATTTTCAATACTCTTAGGAATATCGTAGTGGATGACAAAGCGCACATCTGGCTTGTCGATACCCATTCCGAAAGCAATGGTTGCTACGATGACATCGACATTTTCCATAAGGAAATCATCCTGCGTTTTGCTCCGCAATTTGGCGTCTAGTCCAGCATGATAGGGAGCGGCTTTGATATCGTTTACTTTTAAAATATTGGCAATCTCTCCCGCTGATTTTCGACTTTGTACATAGATGATACCAGATTGATTGGCAATTCCTTTGATGATGTGTACAATACTTTTTATCGTTTGTTCTTTTTTGCCTTTGGGATGCATCTCATAGAAGAGGTTGTCTCGGTTGAAAGAAGAGACATAGCTATTGACCTCATCCATATTGAGGTTTTTGACAATGTCTGATCTAACCTTTGGAGTCGCAGTCGCGGTTAAAGCAATAATCGGAATCGTACGATCGATAGAATCGATCATGGTACGTATTCTTCGGTATTCAGGACGGAAGTCGTGGCCCCATTCAGAAATACAGTGAGCTTCATCAACAGCTACGAAAGAGAGATCAACAGATTTGAAGAATAGAATATTTTCTTCTTTGGTTAATGTTTCAGGAGCAATAAAAAGAATTTTTGTTTTTCCTTCTACGATATCACTCTTTACTTTTTTCATCTGCGCTTTGGTAAGCGATGAATTTAAGAAGTGAGCAACCTCGTCATCTTTACTGTGACCTCGGATCGAGTCCACCTGATTTTTCATCAAAGCGATGAGTGGAGAAATTACAATGGCAGTGCCCGGCATCATCAATGCAGGCAATTGGTAACAAAGCGATTTTCCACCACCAGTCGGCATAATGACAAAAGTGTCTTTACCTTCTAGTACACTGTTAATTATCGCTTCTTGATCACCTTTAAATTTATCAAAACCAAAATATTTTTGTAGCGCTTTTTTCGGAGATTCATTCGTTGCTATCATCATTCTGTTTAAAAACATTTGAATAAAATTGCCAAGTAATTTTTGTTATTGTTTGGGTTAAAGGGTACTTGACGCTGTGTGAGTATTGTTCAAAAAAAATACCTTTTTAATGTCGAAGGGGCGGTATTTATTTCCCTTCTTTGAGTCTTCTTAGATACTTGAAAAAGTAAAAAATGGAGGTATTATTTTTTTTACTATG